>JAEYVD010000319.1 GCA_023432075.1 Pseudomonadota bacterium
TACTTCGAGCACGCCTTCCTGGCCCAGCAGATGGGCGTGGAACTGGTGGAAGGCCAGGACCTGTTCGTCGAGCAGAACACCGTCTACATGCGCACCACGCGCGGGCCGCGCAAGGTCGACGTGATCTACCGGCGGCTGGACGACGATTTTCTTGATCCGCTGTCCTTTCGCGCCGATTCCGCGCTGGGCGTACCGGGCCTCTTGTCGGTGTATCGCGCCGGCCGCGTCACGCTCGCCAACGCGATCGGCACCGGCATCGCCGACGACAAGTCCACGTATCTCTACGTGCCCGACATGATCCGCTTCTATCTGGGCGAGGAACCCATCCTGTCGAACGTGCCGACCTGGCGCTGCGGCCGGCCGGACGAGCTGTCGCACGTGCTGGCCAACATGCAGGACCTCGTGGTCAAGGAAGTGCATGGCGCGGGCGGATACGGGATGCTGGTCGGGCCGTCCGCCTCGCGCGCCGAGGTGGAATCGTTCCGGGACCGCGTGCGCGCCAATCCCGCCAACTACATCGCGCAGCCCACGCTGGCGCTGTCGACCACGCCCACGTACGTGGAATCGGGCGTCGCGCCGCGCCACGTGGATCTGCGGCCGTACGTGCTGTGCGGCAAGGAGATCCGCACCGTGCCGGGCGGCCTGTGCCGCGTGGCGCTGACCGAGGGCTCGCTGGTGGTCAACAGCAGCCAGGGCGGCGGCACGAAGGACACCTGGGTGCTGGAGGACTGACCATGCTGAGCCGAACCGCCGACAACCTGTTCTGGATGTGCCGCTATACCGAGCGCGCGGAAAACACCGCCCGCATGCTGGATGTGAACCTGCAGATGTCGCTGCTGCCGCAGGACACGCACACGCGAGAAGGCTCGTGGCTGGGCGTGCTGCGCATCTCCGAATTGCAGGGCCTGTATCAGAGCAAGTACGCCTCTATCTCGCCGCACGACGTGCTGGAATACATGGTGCGTGACCCGGAGAATTCCTCGTCGATCTATTCGTGCATGCGCGCCGCCCGCGAAAATGCACGCGCCGTGCGCGGCAGCCTCACGACGGAAGTCTGGGAAACCTACAACACCACGTGGCTCGAACTGCTAAAACACCTGCATACCGGGCTGCTGGAACGCAACCCGGGCGAATTCTTCGAGTGGGTCAAATTCCGTTCGCACCTGGCGCGCGGCGTCACGATCGGCACCATGCTGGAAGACGAGGCGTTGTATTTCATGCGCATCGGCATGCATCTTGAACGCGCCGACAACACCGCCCGCATGCTGGACGTGAAGTTCCATGAACGCAGCAGCGCGGGCGCGCAGGAGAGCCGCGCGGAACCGGCCAGCGCCGCGGCCGTGCAAAGCGAGTTCTACCGCTGGTCGGCGTTGCTCAGCTCCGTGTCGGGCCTGGAGATCTACCGCAAGGTGTACCGTGACGTCATTACCCCCGACCGCGTGGCCGAACTGCTGATCCTGCATGGCGACATGCCGCGGTCGCTGCTGGCCTCGATGCAGGCGGTGGCCGACGACCTGGCGCGCGTGGCGAACCAGCGCTCGACCGAGACCGAGCGGCGCGCGGGCATGTTGTGTGCTGAGCTGCAGTACGGCCGCGTCGAGGACATCCTGGCGAGCGGATTGCACCGATACCTGGACCGGTTCCTGGACCGCATCAACGACCTGGGCAACCGGATCAGCCAGGACTTCCTGGTGCCGCTGTCGGCATAACACGGAGACAGCCATGAAGCAGATCATCACGCACGTCACGCATTACCGCTACACCGCGCCAGTCAACTACAGCATCCAGACCCTGCGCCTGACGCCGCGCGACGACGAACACCAGCGTGTGCTTCGCTGGAACATCGAGGCGCCGGGCGAGCTGGACAAGCAGGTCGACGCCTACGGCAACATCACGCACACGCTGACGTTGAACCAGCCGCACAGCGACATCGAGCTGCGCGTGTCCGGTCAGGTGCTGGTGGCGCCGCTGGTGCGCGGCGTGCTGGGCGGCGAGGACAGCCGGCTGCCGGTGCATGCCTACTGCGTGCAGACGCGGCTGACGCAGGCGGACGAGACGGTTCTCTCGTTCGCGCGCGCGGTGCTGCCAAACGGACTCTCGACCTCGGACGACATCCTGACGCTGGCGGGCGCCATCCACGGGCGCGTGGCGTATGAGCCCGGCACCACGGACGTCACCACCGCCGCCAACCAGGTGCTGGCGTTGGGTCATGGCGTATGCCAGGACCACGCCCACCTCTTTCTTGCATGCGTGCGCGGCCTGAACGTGCCCGCGCGCTACGTCAGCGGCTACCTGTACACCACGGCCGAGCACGCGGCCAGCCACGCCTGGGCCGACGTCTGGCTGCCCGATGTGGGCTGGACCAGCGTGGACATCACCAACAGCCAGTTCGCCTCGGAATGCCATTGCCGCCTGGCCGTGGGCCGGGATTACGACTCCGCGTCGCCCGTGCGGGGCGTGCGCACCGGCGGCGGCGAGGAATCCATGGAAATCAGTGTCCAGGTCCAGGCCGGCGCGCAACAGTAAGCCGTAACATCCGCCCCGCCCCGCCGCAATACAATGCGGGGTGGCTTTTCCCTCTTTCCGATCATGACCTACTGTGTAGCTGCCCGCCTGGACGCCGGCCTGGTGTTTCTTTCCGACTCCCGCACCAATGCCGGGGTCGACCAGATCAGTGTCTTTCGCAAGATGACCGTGTTCGAGCGGCCGGGCGAGCGCGTCATGGTCCTGATGACCTCCGGCAACCTGGCGGTCAGCCAGGCCGTGCTGAACGTGCTGACCCGCCAGCGCGAGGAAGACGCCGACACCCTCTGGAACGCGCCCGACATGTTCACGGCCACGCGCCTGGTGGGCGCGGCAGTGCGCGAGGTCTACCACAGCGAGGCCGCCGCCCTGCACGAACAGGGCGTGGACTTCAATGTCAGCATGATCTTCGGCGGACAGATCGGCGCGGAGCAATGCCGCCTGTTCCAGGTGTATTCGGCCGGCAACTTCATCGAGGCGGGCCAGGAATGCCCGTATTTCCAGATTGGCGAGGCCAAGTACGGCAAACCCATCCTGGACCGCGTGCTGCAACCGGACACCTCGCTGGACGAGGCCGCCAAGTGCGCCCTGATCTCGATGGATTCCACGCTGCGTTCGAACATCTCGGTGGGGCTGCCGCTGGACCTGCTGGTGTATGACGCCGATTCGCTGCGCGTCACGCACTTTGCCAGCATCGACGAGCACAACGAGTACTTCCGCATGATCCGCGGCACCTGGGGCGAACGCCTGCGCCAGGTCTTTGCCGAGATCCCGGATCCGCTGTGGACCAACCCCGACGCGCCGGGCTCGCTGGTGCCGCCGTCGCGGGTGCACCAGCCCCTGCGCATGGAGCCGGCCGATGCGGCGCGCAGCGCCTATGTGACGCCGCAGGTGCTGGCCGAAGACCCGGGCAAGGACCAGCCCAACTGATCGGGTTCGGGCACCGCGCTGGGCGCCCTCCCTTTTGTCAGCGCCGCTCGAACTTCGGCGCGCGCTTTTCTTCGAATGCCTTGCGGCCTTCCTTGGCGTCGGCGGTGGCAAAGCAGATCGCCTGCAGATCGCGTTCGTATTCCACGGCCTTTTCCAGCGGCATCGACAGAGCGGCGCGCAGATTGACGCGGGCCGTCTCGGCCGCGATGGGCGCGCGCGAGGCGATGGTGGCGGCAAGCGCCTGCGCGCGTTCGCGCAGCTGCTCCTGCGGCACCACCTCGCTCACCAGGCCCCAGGCCAGCGCCTGCTCGGCGCGGATAGGGTCGCCGGTCAGCACCATCAGTGCGGCATTGCTCGGGCCGATCGCATGGACGAGCTGCGCCGTCATGCCGCCGCCGCCGATCCATCCCAGCTTGATCTCGGGCGCGCCCAGGCGCGCATTGTCGGAGGCAATGCGGATATCGCAGGCCAATGCCATCTCCAGGCCGCCGCCGAAGGTATAGCCGTTGATCGCGGCCACCGTGGGCTTCTTCAACATGCGCACGCAGTCGCAGTAATCGAGGCGATTCCGAAAATCCCAGGGCGTGGCATAGCGGTCCAACTCGGTAATGTCCGAGCCGGCGCAAAAGGCCTTGGGACCCGCGCCAGTCAGGATCACCGCGCGCACCTGCGCGTCGCTATTGCATTGCTCCACCGCCGCGATCAGCAGGTCGGCCATCTCGGGCGTCATCGCGTTCAGCTTCTCGGGACGGTTGAGTTCGATGATGGCGACATGGCCATCGATACTGAGATTGACGAGTGCGCTCACGTCGAAATCCTTATGCAGCGGTGTGCGGGGAGGCGGCGGCCAGGCTGGCCTGGAAACGCTGGGTCAGGCCGCGCGCCAAGGTGTGGGAGGGTGCGCGGGCGGCAACGCCCTCGCGCAGGAACTGCGAGGCCTCGCCCTGGAAGGCAATGTAGCCATCGTGCCGCGGCCGGATCGAGGCCGCTTCCAGTGTGCGGGCCGTGTTGGCATAGAAGTTGCCGCTGGCCGCGTTCACGTCTGCATCGGCCCAGCTGCCGCGATGGCTGGGCTGGCCTTCGTGCTGCGGGATGAAGCGGCTTTGGGTGTCGGCTGCCAGCAACCACAACAGGTGCGCGCGCAACTCTGGCCCCACGATGCAGCGCCGCGATATCGCAATGCCGGTGCCGCCCAGGATCGATCCGGGCCGGCCAGCGTCGGCCTGGGGCGCGTCGCGGAACGTGAGCGGCTTGGCGACCGCGGAAGTGGCGTAGTTCACGTAGCCGTAGACCAGCGGGCAGAGCGTGATGTCGTCGCGCGCGCTCATGTGGCCCAGCAGCGCGATCGGGTTGTAAGCCAGGGCGTGCGCGGGCGTGCGCCGCGCCAGTTCGGTAAGCACGTCGCACGCGTCGGCGAGCGTCGCCTCGTCGTGCCAGGCACCGTGCGGCCGCAAGTCCGTATCGGGTGCAAGCGCGGCGGCGATCGACAGCAGCGACAGAAACGGATGCGGTCCGCCCCAGCTGAGCGCGACCGAGCCGCTGCGTTGCGACAGCGTCAGCACCTCATGCCAGGTGCGCGGCACGGGGCCGTCCAACCGGTCAGCGCGCGTGGCCATCACCTGCGTGGCAGCGTCCAGCGGCAGCGCCCATTGGCGGCCGGCCATGCGGTAACTGTCGTACGACAGCCCGATGCTGTCGCGCGCGATCCGCCCCAGCTCGTCGGGCGCGAACACGGTGTCCAGCGCTTGCAGGCAATCGTGCGCCAGGGCTTCGCCAAGATGGGGGTGATCCAGCACCACCAGGTCATAGCGCGCGCAGAGTTCGGCAATGGGCGCGGACTCGAAGCCCTCGAGCGATTGCTTGTCCCAGTGCACCAGCGGCGTGTGGGCGGTGGCCGCATGCAGGGCGTTGTAGCCGCGCGGATGGTCCCACGTGAGGCCGCGATAGGGCAACGCGCGTTCGCTCATTTCGAGGCCCCTCGCAGCACCGCGCCCGAGGCCGCATGCGCGGCGATCTCGTCGGCGCTGAAGCCGAAGTCGCGCAGCACTTCGTCGGTGTGCTGACCGGTGAGCGGCGCGCCGCGCACCACTTGGCTAGGGGTTTTCGAAAAGCGGATCGGAAAACCGGGCGTCTTGATCCGGCCTTCGGTCGGATGCTCGTATTCGACGAACGTGCCGTTGTGCGCGATCTGCGGATCGTCGACCAGATCGGCGTAGCCATACACGGGGCTGCACCAGATGCCGGCGGCATCCAGCTTGGCAAACCAGTCGGCGGTCGAAGCCCGGGCCAACGTGTCGCGCACCAGCGCGTAGATCTCGTCGCGCTTTTCCCAACCGTCGCGCTCGGTGTACGCCGCCAGGCGCGGCTCTTCGGTCACGCGCGCCAGCACGTTCATGTCGGGCATGGCAAGGGCCAGATAGCCGTCGCTCGTCGCGAAGGTGCCATAGGGCGCGCGAATGTACACGTGGGCATGCGGTTCGGCACTGCGCACCTGCGGCTTGTGCCCCACGGTGTACACCGAGAGCTCCTGCATCTGGATCGTGGTGATGGCATCCAGCATATTGACCTCGACCTTCTGGCCCTCGCCGGTGCGCTCGCGGTGCAGCAGCGCGGCCAGCACGCCTTCGAAGGCGCAATACGCGGTGACGGCGTCGACCACATACTGGCCCGCCGCGCGCGGCGCCTCGCCGGCACGGCCCGACGACAGCATCGCACCCGACATCGCCTGCAACAGCAGATCCTGCCCAGGGCGTGTGGCGTAGGGGCCGTCTTCGCCGAAGCCCGACATCGATACATAAATCAGGCGCGGGTTCAGGGCCGACAGCGTCTCGTAGTCCACACCCAGGCGGCCCGCGACGCCCGGCCGGTAGTTCTGGATGAAAACATCGGCCTGCGCCGCCAGCTTCTGGATGATCTCCTTGCCGCCGGCGCTCTTCAGATCGATCGCCAGCGAACGCTTGTTGCGGTTCAGCGAAAGAAAGGACACGTTGATCTTGTTGCCCGTGATGCCGCCGGCGGGCGCGTGCCGCTGCCATTCGCCGGTGGGTGGCTCGATCTTGATGACGTCGGCGCCCAGGTCGCCCAGGCGCTGCGCCGCGAACGGCCCCGCCATGGCGATGGAGCAGTCCAGAACCTTGTAGCCAGAAAGAATGCTCATTGCTTCTACCCTCTGCGTGGCGCCGATGCGCCTCAATGCATGACCCAGCCGCCGTCCACCGCCAGCGTCTGTCCGGAAATGAAACCCGCCTCGTCCGAGGCCAGGAACACGATGGCCGCGGCGATGTCGCCCGCGTGCCCGCGGCGCTTGACCGACTGGCGTTCAAGCACCATGCGGTTGTAGCCCTCGGGATCGGGATGGATCTTCTCGGCGTCGGTCGGAAACGCCCCCGGCGAGATGGCGTTGACCGTGATGCCCCACTTGCCAAACTCGCGGGCGAAGGCGCGCGTGACGCCCACCATCGCGCCTTTGGACTGCACGTAGGGCAGCAGGTTTTCCCATCCGCCCGACAGCGTGATCGACGAGATGTTGATCACGCGGCCCCATTGCTGCTCGCGCATGCCCGGCAGCGCCGCGCGCACGATCTGCACGGCCGCCTCCACGTTCACGCGGTGCACGCGCGCCAGCTCGGCATCGCTGTATTCCTCGAACGGGCGCGAGGGATAGATCGCCGCGTTGTTGATGACCACGTCGATCGTGCCCTCGGCGGTCAGCCGCTCAAGGTGCGCCTGCAGCGCGCTGGCGTCGGCAAGGTCGGCCTGCAGAATCTGAAGCTGGCCGGCAAATTGCGCCGGCACGGTGCTGCGCAGGCGATCGATATGCCCGGCGTGGTTATCCAGCGCGATCACGCGGGCGCCCGCTTGCAGCAGCGCGACCGTGGTGTCCACGCCAAAGCCGCCCGCCGCGCCTGTGTACAGAACACGGCGGCCTTGCAGGGAAAAGCGCGCGCTCATGAGCGCCCCGCGATGGGCGAAAAGCGACCCGACAACGGCGGATAGTCGGTCTCGGGCTGCACCGCGATCGCGCGGATTCGCGCTTCGCAGTCCGCGATGTCCGCGGCCGAGCCCAGTACGCTGAACGTGGTGTCGTAGCAGCGCTCCTCTCCGTGCTCCAGCCAGATGAGCTCATTGCGCTCGCGCGCCGCACCTTGGCCCAGCACATGGTTGGTGGAGGGCTCGATGCCCATCGCATACTGGCCCGACTGCAGGTTCTGCCATTGGTACTGGCACGGGAACTGATGCTTGTAGGTACTGACCTGCATGCCCAGGCCCAGCGCATCGTTCACGAGGGCGACCGGCACGCTGCCGTCGGCCGCGGCAGCCATCTCGTGCTGCCACACCTGCTCATGAAAGCCCAGCTGCGGCGCCGGCATGCGGCGGTAGCCCACGCCCTGCTTGCGGTAGTCCTGCTCGTGCGCGGCCCACACCACATCGCGGATCGGCGCCAGATAGCGCGAATCGGCGTCCAGCACCGGATAGCCCAGGTTGATGTGATAGCAGAGCATATGGGGCGTGCGGTAAAAGCCGCGATTCACGACACGGTCCGACAGCTTGATGTCGTTGGTGCCCACCTCGATCTCGATGCGGCGGTGCAGCTCCAGATGTTCGCCAAAGACGGTGCCCTGGCTCACCACCCCTTCGGCCCACAGGACGCAGCGATCGCCGTCCCAGCGTTCGCCGTAGCCGGTCAGCCGCGCGGGAATGGTGCCGACGCGGCCATGGATGGATTGCTTGGCCGTCTTGCGTGGGCCGTACACATAGTTGTCAGCCGGCGCGTCGTACATGAACAGGATGTGGTCCAGCCCGCAGGTGACCATGAGTCCCGAAAACGAGCGCATCCAGCCCAGCCCGCCCTCACCTTCGTAGTCATGCAGTCCGGGATGGCGAAAGCCCGAGGGCGATTGCCATCCCATGGCCAAGCCGCGATATTCGCAGTCGGCGATGTCCATGGCACGATCCACCAGCACCGTGAAACGCAGGCCCGTGCCGCTGCGGAACTCCAGCATGCGGATACCGCGCTCCAGCCCGTCGTCCAGCGTCATCAGGCGTACGCCGGCAAACTGCGCAAGCTGTCCGGTGCGCGCCTCTACATCGCGGCGCGTCATCCAGGTCCCGTAAATGTCAGGCATGAGTTCTCCCTGGCGGATGCGCGGGCGCACATCCGCCGGTGTCGGTGTTCAAATCGTGTTCGAGAGGCGCGCCGCGGGCCGCGTTCAAGGATGGCTTCGCGGTGCGCCTGGTTTGCGTGCGGCGCCGGCCTACAGACCGTTCGCGCGCAGCCGCTCGTCGAGGAATTGCTTGGCGCGCGGCACGTCGTCTTCGGTCAGGTGTTCGATGATGATGGGAATGTTGGGGTGCTTCTTGGCCAGGCGCTGCAAATACAGGTCGTAGTTGAGCGCGCCCAGGCCCGGCGCCGGCAGCTCGATCTCGCCGACCCCACGGAACGTATGGCTTTCGGCCGCGCCTTCGTCACCGATGTCGCTATGCTTTTCCGACTTGTCGTCGCCCGAACGCTTCACATCCTTGGCATGCGCGATGCAGATCTTGTCCGAGAGCGCGTCGAACACCTGATTGAGCGTACGGTCCATGTGGTCGATGTTGTGCGCTTCGAAGAAGTTCGTCGGATCCATCAAGAGGCCCAGGCCCGGGTGATCCACCTCGGCGAACATGCGCAGCGTTTCCTCGACCGATCCCACCACGTTGTTCACGTAGGTCTCGAGGAGGAACACCGCGCCATGGTCATAGGCATGCTGCGACAGCTCGGCGATCACCGCACGGCACTGGTCCCAGCCCTCCTCGGTCTTGTTCTTGGGGTGATGCACCCAGTCGCTGTCGGGGTCGAACGTGCCGGTTTCCGAGATCACGTAGGGCGAACCCAACTGGCGGGCGTGCGTGAGGATCTCTTTGAGATAGCCGTTGCGGCGCTGGCGCTCGGCGGGATCGGGATGAACGATGTTGGTATAGGCCGAGATGCAGGACACCGGCAGGTTGTAGTGGCGGAAGGTGTCGCGGATCTGCGCGCATTTCTGGGCGGTCAGCTGCCCCGGGCCCAGCTCCATGTCCTTGAAATGCAGGTCCAGCTGCACGGTGTTAAAGCCGTGCGAGCGGATCACCTTGGCGGTGCGCTCCAGTTCATAGGGAAAGTAGCCCGAGAAGATTCCGGTCTGGATCATGATGGTTGTCTCCGTCTGTTTTTCTGTCTGGTTATTCAACAGCCGGCAGCCGTACTGTGCGGCCTTCGGCGATGGACGTATACGCGGCCTCGACCAGCGCCATCGTGCGTACGTTGTCGGTCACGCTCAACGCAGGCTCGGTGCCGCTGGCCAGCGCGTACTGCAACTGCTCCATCACGCCAATGAAGGCATGCGGAAACCACATCGTGTCCCACGTGGGCGTCACCCATCGCCCATCGGTATGGCCCTCGGCTGCACGCGAGGCGTAGCTCAGGGTCGACGGCTCGCCGGTGGGCCAGCCGATGGTGCCGCGCGCGACGCCCTCGGTGCCTTCCACGCGCCAGCGGATGTGCTGGTCGTCGGGGTATCCGTCGGCCCGCGGGCCCGACCACACATCTTCGAGGGACAGCGCGAGCAGGCCGTTGCCAAAGCGCAGCGTCGTGCTCACCAGCCCATCCTGATGCGCGAACTCGGTGCGCGGATCGTTGCGGGTGATGCTGGTGATCTCGGTGGGCTCGCCAAACAGATAACGCAGGGCATCGAGGTGATGAACGCTCATGTTCGAAAGCGTCAGCCGGTCGTAACCGCGCAAGAAATCCTGCCAATGCGGAATTGCGTGCATGTCGATCTGCGCGAACACCGGCGTGCCCAGCACGCCCTGGTCGAGCAGCTGCTTGAGCGTGCGCATCGACTGGTCGTAGCGCATGTTCTGGTTCACCGACAGGATCTTGCCGGCGGCGCGCGCCTCGTCGCGCAAGGCGCGGGCTTCCTCCAGCGAAAGCGCGAGGGGCTTCTGCGCCAGCACGCCGCGCACGTGCGGGGCGGCCAATGCGGCGCGAATCAGCGCGGGCTGCAGGTCGGGCGGATAGGCGATGTCCACGATCTCGATCTGCGGATCGGCGATCAGGGCCAGGGGATCCTCATGCACACGCGGGATACCGTAGCGTTCGGCAACCGCGGCCGCTTTGCTGCGGGTACGCGACGCAATCGCCGCCACCGTGAAGCCGGCCTGCTGGTAGGCGGCCAGATGGCATTCGGCCATGATCATGCCGGCGCCGATGCAGCCGATGCGAAAGCGCCGTTCCCGGACGGGCGGGTCAGGCACCAAGGTAGGGTGCGACATGGTCTCCTCCTGCCGGCTTGGTATGCCCTGTCGACTGCGTGGCACCCTGCCGTGCGGTGTTTGATGTGTTGAGCCGCGATATTCACATCAAAACAATCAGGGGTAAAGGCAGATGGCGCTCATAGGGCGGCAGCGTTACCTTTTTGATCTCGAATGATTGCAAATGATGGCTTATGATGGCCGCGCTGCCATCGTCCTGATGGTGTCTTGAGAGCCCGATCCCGCATGCGTCCCACCATTTCCCTCATCGCCCGTGAAGCCGGCATGTCCACCGCCACCGTGGACCGGGTGCTGAACGACCGTGACGGCGTGCGCGGCAAGACCCGCGACCGCGTGCTGGCGATTGCCAATCGCCTGGGCTACTTCGTCCCGGGCGCCGATGCCGCCCGGCAGGACGTACGGGTCGATTTCGTCTTGCCCGCCGGCACCAACAGCTTCATGACCGCGTTGGGCCGGCACCTGCTCGAAGAGGCCGCCGCCCGCCCCGATGTGCAGGCCCGCCTGCATCTGATCGAGGGATTCGACGCCAATAAGCTCGCAAAAAAGCTTTACGAGCTGCGCGAGCAGACGCAGGCAGTCGGCTTGGTCGGGCTGGACCACCCCCAAGTGCGCGACGCCATCATGGCGCTGCGCGACAGCGGCGTGCATGTGAGCACGCTGGTGTCGGACATTCCGATCTCGGCCCGCCTGGGGTATGTGGGCATCGACAACCGTGCCGCGGGCCGACTGGCTGCGCTGTTGCTGGGCCGGTTTCTGCCGCAGCACACCGAACGGAAGGTCGCGGTGTTCGTCGGGTCCTTGGCCTATCGCGGCCACGAAGAGCGGGAGATGGGCTTTCGGTCGCTGCTGAGCGAAGAGTTTCCGCACCTGCGCATCGCCCACACTCTCGAGATCGGCGATGACCGCGACCGCGCCTTCGCAGTCACGCAGGATCTGCTGCGCAAGGAACCGCCCCACGCGATCTACAACATCGGCGCCGGCAATCAAGGCATCGCGCGGGCGCTGAAGGAGGCGCGGCCGGCTGAGGCATGGACGGCCGACGCGGGGCTTGAAGCGGCCCGGCCGAGCAAGGCGTCCTCTGCCTCTCGCATCGTCTTCGTCGGTCACGACCTCACCGAGGCCACGCGCCGCCTGCTGCTCGATCGCACCATGGACGCCGTGATCGACCAGAACCCGCGCGTCGAGGCGCGCGAGATCGTCAAGCTGCTGGTGGCGGCCGTCAAGGGTGCGCCCGAACCCAGCTACCTGCCGCGGCTGCAGGTGATCTTCCGGGAAAACATCCCGGAGCCGTGATGGCTCGGCGGGGGCCGGTTGGAACCTGCGCGCGGGACTCGCACCCGCCGGCGGTCCAGGCAAGGATCCGCTCAACCTAGGCGCTACACACACGCTTTTTAGTGCTTCTGCGGGCAATTCCGCGTAAACCCTCCTTTTCGCGCGCCGAAGCCCGGCTTGCAAAACCGCGAATTCCCAACCTCGCCCTTGTCGCGCCACACTGCCGATGCCTGCCCGCCATGCGCGGCATCGCGGGCCGAAGAGACTACAAGGAGCGAGACATGTCCCACCCATACGCGCGCGCCTTCAAGCGCGCAGCCTGGCCCGTGCTGGCCCTGTCCTGCCTGGCTTTTGGCAATGCCGGCGCGCAAAGTGCTTATCCCAATCACCCGATTTCCCTGGTCGTGCCGTTCGCCGCGGGCGGTCCCACCGACGTCGTGGCCCGCAGCCTGGGCGCCTCCATGGCCAAGACGCTGGGCCAGAGCGTCGTCATCGAAAACCGCACCGGGGCGGGCGGCACGCTGGCCTCGCAACACGTGGCCCGCGCCGCGCCCGACGGCTACACCTTTCTGATCCACCACAACGGCATGGCCACGGCGCCCGCGCTGTACCGCAAGCTGTCATTCAATCCGCTGACCGACTTTGCCTATGTCGGCCAGGTCGCCGACGTGCCCATGACCCTGCTGGGCCGCAAGGATCTGCCGGCCGACGGCATGGCGAGCTTCATCAAGTACGCCAAGGAAAACGGCAACAAGATCAACCTGGCCAATGCCGGCCTGGGCGCCGTGTCGCAGCTGTGCGGCATGCTGCTGCAGGAGTCGCTGGGCGTGCAATTCACGACCGTGCCTTATGCGGGCACCGCGCCCGCCATGACGGCGCTGCTGGGCGGCCAGGTGGACGTGCTGTGCGACCAGACCACGCAGACCATCCCGCAGATCAAGGCCGCACGCGTGAAGCTGTACGGCGTCACGACCCAGGAGCGCATCAAGACCCTGCCCGACGCGCCCACCCTGCAGGAAGGCGGCCTGAAGGATTTCGAAGTCAAGGTGTGGCACGGCGTCTACGCGCCCAAGGGCACGCCGCCCGAGGCCATCAACAAGTTCAACGCCGCGCTGCGCGCCGCACTGAAAGACCCAGCTTTCACGCAGAAGATGGCCGAACTCGGCGCCGAAATCGTGCCCGAAGCCAAGCAGACGCCTGAGGGCCTGCAGACGTGGTTGAAGTCTGAAGTGGACAAGTGGGGCGGGGTGATTCGCAAGGCGGGCGTGTACGCGGATTGAGGCATGTTGCGGCGCCCGCCTGCGCGCCGCGGCGGAACACAACAAGGCCATCTCGGCAGCGCCCGTATGAGGGGGTACGCCTCCGAAGCGGTGGCCTTGTCGGAAAACACTTGATGCAGCCAGGGACGTTGGCGTTCGGACGGCTTCGTTCTAGGCGGTAGACCCGCGCTGGTTCACGATGACGCGGGCTTATGACGTCATCGCTTGAGCCTGTTCTAGGGGGGAAAACGGTCGCCGCTGATGCCAATGGCCCCTGGCTGGATATCGTCGAATCCGCACAGCTGGTCAATTTCCTTGGGAAACCAAGCGTAAGGCACGTTGTACTGAATAAAGGCCTCCACGCTGTCGGGGAAAACAATGATCAAGAGCCAGCCGATCCACAGCGGAATGGTGATCGGCGCTTTCAACACGCCGTAGGGCCGAACGAGTCTGCCGCGCAATCCGGCATACCAGTCTC
>JAEYVD010000330.1 GCA_023432075.1 Pseudomonadota bacterium
TGATCAGCGCGTTGTCGGTGTCGAACACGAAGATGCGCGGCGTCATCACGCCGCGCTTCAGTTCCAGATCGGCCGCGCCGCAATTGATCTTCACTTCATCGTCGCCGAACAGCTTGGAGACCACGTAGTTGGCGACGTTCAGTCCTGCCAGCTCCATCAGGCTGCGGCTGATGACGCCGTCGTTGACCAGCATCTTCACATCGCCCGTCGCCGTGCCCAGCAGGGCCGCCACGGAGATGCCGGTACCGCTGATCGCCAGGTCGCCGTTGAGCTCGCCCAGCGTTTTCTGCATGGCTTCGGCAGATGGAAACAGCTGCTTGAGCTGCAACCGGCGCGCGTGCATGTCGATGCGGCCGGTAAGCGGCGCGTTCGAGCCGTCCAGCCGCGCCGTCGCGTTCATCGTCCCGCCGGCCATGCCGAAGCGCAGCGGATCCAGCGTGAGCTTGCCGTCCTGCAGGATGACGTGGACCGACAGATCGGACAGCGGCAATTTGCTGTCGTGGACGATGCGCGCCGCGTCCAGCGACACATCCGCATCCATGTCGCGCCAGCGGTCGGTACGGAACTCCTGCGTGGGCAGAACCTTGCCGCCCTTGGGCTTGGCGGGCGCGTCCTTGGATTTGTCGGTCGCCGCCTTCGGCCCGCCGCCGGACGGTACGCCGATCAGCGGGCCCAGGTCGGCCATTTGCAGCAGTTTGGACGACAGCTTGCCGGTCAGGCTGGGACGGGGCGCGCCCAGGGCAAACCTGATGTCGCCATGCAGATCGCTGTCGCCGACCTTGCCATTGAAGTCCTTGTAGTCGAACACCGCCCCGCCGGGGTTCTGCAGCTTGGCCACCAAGTGGCCATCGGTGCTGTAGGGCGGCGTGTCCGGCAGCGTCACGCCGGTCAATGGATACAGCTGCGCCATGGACGAGCCGGACAGTTTCAGGTGCAGGTCCAGCGCGCCCAGATGCGCGGGGTCGGTCAGCGTGCCCGCCACCGAGGCGCGCGTGCCGCCGATGGCCACGTCGGCCTGCAAGGGAAACGGCTGCTTGGGATCCTGCAGGGCCAGCATGCCGCCGACCTTGCCCTCGCCCTTGGTGGACAGCCCCTTGTACTTGCCGTCGACCTTCCATCCGAACACGTAGTCGCGCGGCGCGACGGCCGAACCGTCCTCGGGCACGAAGGATTTACCCGCCACGTCCGCGAACGGCACGGGCTTGCCCAGCGGATCGACCAGCACGGTCAGGTCTGCCTTGAGCATGTCGTCGGCATAGCCGACGCGCCCCTTGTCAAACCCGATTTCATTGATGTCCAGCACCCACGGCGACGGCTCGCCCGACTCCGGCAGCGTAAAGGCCCAGTTGGCGCGGCCGTCCGCCAGGCGTTCCAGGTCGGCCGCAGGCTCGGTCAGCTGAATGTGGCGGATGACGACGTGCTGGGCGAGCAGCGGCAAGAGCGACAGGCTGAACTCCGCGCGCTTGAGGGTGGCGAAATGCGGCGCCTTGCCCCACTCCGTATTGGCGATCGTAATGTCGTTGGCCACCACGCGCGGCCAAGGCACCCAGCTGCGCCAGCCGCCCTCGCCCGCCTCCCGTTGCCATCGCACGCTCAGGTCGCCGTTGATGGCAAAGGGGCGGCCCATCGCGGCCGCGGCCCGCTCGTTGATCATGGGCTTGGCGCGGTTCCAATCGAACGTGGCAATCACGATCACCAATACCGCCACCAGCAGGGCAATGCCCCCTACAATCCCGATCGCTATTTTTCTTGTTCGCGTCATGGTTACTATCCTTGGCTTTGCTGCCCGGCCGAACAGCGCTGGCCGGATCACTACCCCAGGGTATCGCGGCCGGCAGCGACGGTCGGAAGGAACGACGCCATAATGTGTGCGGATTTTTCCGGGCGAACTCGCCAGGCAGGCATGCCAACGGCGCGAACGTCCGCACCGCTGGGCAGCAAGCGCCGTGCCTGTAGGGCATTTGCGTCGTTACAGAAAGAGACGACTGCGGCCTGCGGCAGTAACCCTATCCCGGCCTCATCGCCGAATTTTTGACGCCGGCGCGGTTCCAATGCCAAATGACCGAATCTGCCCGAACCGGGCGCAAGCGCAGGACAACCTGGAGGCCCGATGCGGCACTCGACCTTGATATTCGTGTTGGCGGCGTTCGCGCTGCTGACGCTCAGCCGTCTGGCGTTCGCGCTGTGGCAGTGGCAGCGCGTGCGCAATGCCGGCGGCCTGGCGCCCTTGCTGTTGCGGGGACTGCGCATCGATGCGCATCAGATCGCGGTGCTGGCGGCGCTGCCAGCGGTGCTGTCGCCGCTATTCGGCCACATTCCCGTGGCGGCGGACATCACCGCTGTCTGGTACATCGTTGCGTTCGTCCTGCTGGCGTTCCTGGAAGTGGCGACGCCGCCCTTCATCATCGAGTACGACTCTCGTCCCAACCGCCTGTTCGTCGAATACCTGAAGCATCCGCGCGAAGTCTCGGGGATGCTGTGGCGCGGCTACAAGGGCGCCCTGCTGGGCGGACTGGGCGCGCTGGCGCTGATTGGCTGGGGCGCGTGGGCGCTGCTGGGCCATGCGCGTCCGGATGCGCCGCTGACCTGGTGGCAGATGCCGCTGGCCAGCGTGGCGATCCTGGCGGTGGTGATCCTGGCCATCCGCGGCACGCTGGGCCACCGTCCCATCAACCCGTCCTCGGTGGCCTACAGCTCGGACGGCATGCTCAATACCCTGGCGTTGAACTCGCTGTACAACGTCTTCTATGCGGTCTACAGCATGAAGAACGAGAAGTCGGCCTCCGCGGTGTATGGCGGCATGGACGACGACAAGATGCACGCCCTGGTGCTGGCGAAGTCCGGGCTGCCGTTTCCGCCGCCCAATCCCGACTACCCCAGCCTGCATCGCCAGCCGGCCACGCGCAAGACGCATCGCCCGCTCAATCTGGTCATCATCCTTGAAGAAAGCCTGGGCGCGCAGTACAGCGCAGCCTTGGGCGGCGCCAACCTGACGCCGGAACTGGACGCCCTGGCGCGCGAGGCTTGGACGTTTACGCGCGCCTACGCCACCGGCACGCGCTCGGTACGCGGACTGGAAGCCGTCACCACCGGGTTCCTGCCCACCCCCGCGCAAGCGGTGCTGAAGCTGCCGCGGTCGCAGCGCGGGTTCTTTTCGTTGGCCGACCTGCTGGGCCGCCACGGCTATCACTCGCGCTTCATCTATGGCGGCGAGTCGCACTTCGACAACATGAAGGGCTTCTTCCTGGGCAACGGCTTCAAGCAGATCGTTGACCGGCCCGATTTTGTGGACCCCGCGTTCGTCGGCACCTGGGGCGCCTCTGACGAGGACATGTTCAACCAGCTTGACCGCCTGCTGCGCGAGGACGGCGACCAGCCGACCTTCACGCTGGCGTTCAGCGTGTCCAACCATACGCCGTGGGAATACCCGGCCGGCCGCATCGAAACCGACGGCAATCCCGCCACGGTCGAAAACACGGTGCGCTACGCCGACTGGGCGCTGGGCCGCTTCTTCGAACGCGCCAAGGCGTCGCCGTACTGGGAAAACACAGTCTTCCTGGTGGCGGCGGACCATGACTCGCGGGTGTTCGGCGCCAGCCTGGTGCCGGTGCGCCATTTCCACATTCCTGCCGTGATCCTGGGCGCCGGCATCGAAGCGCGGCGCGACGACCGCATCATCAGCCAGATCGACCTGCCGCCCACGCTGCTGTCGCTGATCGGCGTGGATACCGAGCACCCGATGATCGGCCACGACCTGACGCGCAGCACGCCCGGACGCGCCATCATGCAGTACGACAGCACCTACGGTTATCTGAAGGGAGACGACCTGCTGGTGCTGGCGCCCAACAAGCCCCCGGTGCAGTACCGGTACACGGCCCCCGAGGACTACGCACCCGCGCCGCTGAACGCCGAACTGGCAACCGAGGCGCTGGCCCACGCGTTGTGGCCAAGCTGGGCTTACCGCGAGGGGCGCTACAGCTTGCCCACGCAGGCGCCGGTGCAGACCGCGCCCTAGGCTGACCGGACACCCGGCCGAACAAACGCCTTGCGCTTCTTTTCGACGAGCGCATGGCAATGACAACCGGGGCTGTGGTCGTTGACCATGCCCACGGACTGCATGAAGGCGTACACCGTGGTCGGCCCCACGAACTTCCAGCCCAGTTTCTTGAGCGACTTGGACAGGGCTTCGGACTGTTCGGACGTCGAGGCGCCGTAGGTCGATACCTTGGAGGGCGGCGCTTCGAAGCGCCAGAAATACGCGGCAAGGGACCCTTCGCGGTCGATCATTTCCAGCGCGCGCGCCGCGTTGTTGATCATGGCTTCGATCTTGCCGCGATGGCGCACGATGCCCGGATCGGCCAAGAGCGTCTGGACTTCGTGTTCGCCAAAGTTGGCAAGCCTGGCCGGGTCGAAGTTGGCGAAGCCGCGGCGGAAGGCCTCGCGCTTGTTCAGGATGGTGCGCCAGCTGAGCCCGGACTGGAAACCTTCAAGGCAAAGCTGTTCGAACAGCGCGCGATCGTCGCCTTCGGGGCGGCCCCATTCGGTGTCGTGATAGGCCATGTATTCGGCGGACGTGTCCACCCAGCCGCAACGGGCAAGGCCATCTGGGAAATCGGTTTTGGCGGACAAGGGATCGCTCCTTACGGCTGACGGGCTACCGATGCTACTCCAGCAACGTCCCTGAAAAAAGTCGTAGCGGCCGCAACGCAAATCCAGATAATATTTCCGGCCTTGATTCGGCGCCGGCCTGTGCCGCGCGCACCGTCGGATCAGCGCGGCGGGCCGGCGCATCGCAGGCCCGGCATGCGCCAAGACGGGGAGCCGGACAGGCCATTTCGGACCTTGCCCCATGTCCCTGCCACTGACTTCGCTCGTTACCTTCGTGTCGCCTGCCGTGCTGGCCGGCGACGACCCGTCCGCCAATCCCTGCCTGGACTGCGGCGCATGTTGCGTGCACTTTCGCGTGTCCTTTTACGTCGGTGAACTGGCCGGCGAAAACGGCGGCCAGGTGCCGCTGGAACTCGTCACCCAGATGAGCCCCCTGCGCGCCTGCATGAAGG
>JAEYVD010000427.1 GCA_023432075.1 Pseudomonadota bacterium
TGATGGAATGGTTCTTTGACACACTACGTAAGTACCCGGAGCTGGCGATTTTCCTGACCTTGGGTCTTGGCTATTGGATCGGCGCCAAGAAGATCTTCGGCTTCAATCTGGGCGCAGTAACGGGAACCCTGCTGGTGGGCGTGCTGGTCGGCCAGCTCAACATTTCGATTGCCCCCATTCTCAAGCAGGTGTTCTTCCTGCTTTTCCTCTTCGGTCTTGGCTACGGCGTCGGACCGCAATTCTTCCGCGGAATGAAAAGCGATGGCCTGCCACAGGTCATTTTTGCCGTCATCATCTGCGTGCTATGCCTGCTCGTCACGTGGGGAACTGCGGTCGCGTTCGGCTTTGACGCGGGCACCGGCGCGGGATTGCTGTCGGGCGCTCAGACCATTTCGGCGGTCATGGGCGTGGCCACCGACACGATCAACGGGCTGTCCATCGACGCCGCCACCAAGAAACAGTGGATCGACAGCATCCCCGTCGCGTATGCGGTCTGCTACATCTATGGCACGGTGGGGAGCGCCTGGCTGCTGGCTTCCCTGGGCCCGAAGCTGATGCGCGTGGACATCGTGAAAGAGTGCCAGGAGTACGAGGCCAAGATGTCCGGCGGGGCGGACTCGATGGAACTGTCGGGCTACCGCAAGTTCACGGCGCGGGCATACCGGCTGGACAACACGGAATACGTGGGCAAGACGGTGGGCGACCTGGAGGCGAAGTTCGTCGACGCCCGCGTGTTTGTGGAGCGTATCCGCCGCGGCGACCAGATCATCGACGCCGACTCCACCACCGCATTGCAGGCGGGCGACGTGCTGGGCGTAACCGGCCGACATGACGCGCTGGTGCTGCAGGCCTCGGGTCTCATCGGCACCGAGGTCGAGGACCGCGACATCATCAATCTGCCCGCCGAAATCGTCGAGGTCGTGCTCACCAACAAGAACGTGGCCGGCAAGACGATCAAGGAGCTTGCCGAGAACGAAACGGTGCGCCAACTGGGCCGGGGCGTGTTCCTGCGCAAGGTCGTGCGCGGCGGCCACGAGATGCCGGTCAACTGGGGGCTGAAGCTGGACCGCGGCGACCGCCTCTTCATGCTGGGCGCCAAGCGCGACGTCGAACGGGTCGTGGGCAAGCTGGGCTACGTGGACCGCGCCACCAACCAGACAGACATGGTGTTCGTGGGTTTCGGCATTTTGCTGGGCGGGTTGTTCGGCACGCTGGTGCTGACTGTGGGCGGAATTCCCATCACGCTGTCCACTTCCGGCGGCGCGCTGATTTCGGGGCTGGTGTTCGGCTATCTGCGCTCCGTGCATCCGACCTTCGGGCGCGTGCCAGAGCCGGTGCACTGGTTCCTGACATCGGTCGGCCTTACCGCATTCGTCGCCGTCGTGGGCATCGTGTCCGGACCGGGGTTCGTGCAGGGCTTCCAGCAGTTGGGCGCCAAGCTTTTCATAGCCGGTGTCATCGCCACCAGCATCCCGATGATCCTGGGGGTGCTGATCGCGCGTCATGTCTTCAAGTTCCATCCGGCCATTGCGCTTGGGGTCTGCGCCGGCGCGAGGACCACGACCGCAGCCATCGGCCAGATCACCGAGACGGCGAAAAGCCAGGTCCCGGCGCTTGGCTACACGGTGCCTTATGCCATCGGCAATACCCTGCTGATCATCTGGGGCATTGTCATCGTGATGCTCATGGCCTAGCAGGACAGCCCGCAAGCCTGGCTTGCGGGTGCTACAGAGAAGCGCGGCAATCGTAACGGCGCCGCTTCACGGCGTCGGTCAACACGCACATCAGGAGTACACAAAATGGCTTCCACTGCGCCTGTCACCGTCAGCCTGGCTTCGGCCTTGAAGACCACGCGATCCCATCAGCGTGATTTGGAACAGCTGTCACCTTTTGAACTGAAGGACTATCTGATTACGCTGGCCAAGGATAGCCAGCAGTCGGCCGCCGCCTCCATGTTGAACGCGGGCCGCGGCAATCCCAACTGGATCGCCACGGAACCGCGGGATGCGTTTTTTCTCTTGGGCCGGTTCGCCATGAAAGAGGCGCGCCGGGTGCGTGACGAGGGCATCCTGGCGGGCATGCCGGCCAAGAAGGGGTGCGCCGACCGGCTGCGCAAGTTCCTCTCCAAGCACAAGGGTGAAGACGGCTACGACTTTCTCGTCGGGGTGCTGGAATACGGCGTGAAGATCAAGGGGTTTGATCCGGACGAATGGATCCATGAACTGACCGACAGCATCATCGGTGACCACTACCCCGTGCCTCCCCGGGCGCTGGTGCACACCGAACAGATCATCCATGACTACCTCGTCAAGGAAATGTGCGATGGCCGCCCGCCCAAGGGCAAGTTCGACCTCTTCCCGGTGGAAGGCGGCACGGCGGCCATGTGCTACATCTTCGATTCGCTGATGGTCAACGGTCTGCTCAAGCAGGGCGACACCATCGCGTTGTTCCTACCCACCTTCACGCCCTACATCGAAATCGCGCACCTGGAGCGCTTCCAGTTCAAGATCGTCGGCATCAATGCCAACAGCATGCGCGCGGATGGCACGCACGACTGGCACTATCCGGCTTCGGAAATCGCCAAGCTGGAAGACCCCAAGATCAAGTTGGCGGTCACGGTGAACCCGAGCAACCCGCCCTCCGTCGCATTCAGTCCGGTCGAGATGAAGCAGATCGTGCGTCTGATTCGCAAGAATCCCGACCTGGTGCTGGTGACTGACGATGTGTACGGCACCTTCGTGCCGAACTTCCGGTCGCTGATGGCCGAGGTGCCGCAGAATACCATCTGCGTGTATTCGTTCTCGAAGAACTTCGGCTGCACCGGCTGGCGTCTGGGCGTCATCGCCACGCACGAGAACAATACGATGGACCGGCGCATTGCCCAGTTGCCGGCCTCGTGGAAAAAACGTCTGGACAAGCGCTACGGCGCCATGACGATGGAGCCGGAGAAACTGAAGTTCATTGACCGCCTGGTTGCTGACAGCCGCGATGTCGCCCTGAACCACACGGCCGGGCTGTCGTTGCCGCAGCAGGTGCAGATGGGCTTTTTCGCGCTGTCGCACCTGCTGGACCTGAAGGACGCCTACAAGCATCTGACCATGCAGATCGTGCGCAGCCGGCGCGACGCGC
>JAEYVD010000474.1 GCA_023432075.1 Pseudomonadota bacterium
CGGTGGGCGTCATCGTGTAGGTCAGGGGCAGCAGAATCGAAATGGCGGCCAGCACGCCCATGCCCGGCAGCACGCCGATCAGGTTGCCCATGAACACGCCAAAGATGGCCCACATCAGGTTGTCCAGTGCGAACGCGACTGAAAACCCGTGCATCAGGTTATTGAAGATTTCCATGGATCAACCCCAGCGGAACAACGGAAACTGCAGTTGCAGCGCCCAGGAGAACACGGCCACGCCAAGCACCGTTACGCCGGCGGCAAGGATGGCCGCGGAGCGCCAGGTGTGCTGGCGGTCGCCCATGGCAGAGATGAAGACCAGCACGAACGTCGCCGGCACCAGGCCGCCGAACTTGCCGACGAGGATGAAGGAAAGCAGGCCGCCGATGATGCAGCCCCAGCCGCGCCACTCGGGCGGCGCAACCTCTTCGGCATCTTCCTCGGCAACCACCGGCGACGTTGCCATCTTGGCGATGGCCAGGCCCAGCAGGACCAGCAGAACGCCCAGGATCGCCGGGAACATGCCCGGGCCCATGCGGTCCAGGGTCCCCAATGTGTATGTGGACGCCTGCGCGATGGCGCCCAGGCCCAGCACGATCATCGTGCCCGCGGCCCACGCCTCGCGCCGCACGGCGCTGCGTTTTGATTGCATGGTCTTTTCCTCCCGTTGTTGTGCTTATGCCTGACTGAGGTCTGAACAAAAGCTGACACTGCAATGAATGCGGGAGTCTAAAAATTCAAACTTCCGTTCACCTTTCAAGGCGTGCGAAAGTTGCGCGAGGGTGCCGCGATAGCCGCTAAATCGGGGGAAATCCCTAAGATTTTTTGAAGGCAAATGAGGTCGCCTACATGCCCACATCAGACAGGCTCGGATAAACGAACGCTTGCGCGCAACGCCGCAGGTCTTGACGATGAGGACCATGCCGGTGGCGCTCAACAACGCATCGCGGTCGCGTGATCGGTACGTAGAGCGGGAACTGCTCCTTCCCAGCAATCCCGCTTGCTATTTCTGCCAAAATCGTGCTAAAATCTTTCATCTATCGGCAAAATTATAAGAACAGGCCGGTAGTGTTATCCCGGCGCCGCCTGCTCCTGAATGCTCCCCCGCACCCGCGGCATTCATGGCCCGCCTGAATCTGTGCGTGGTGCTCGGCGGGGGAAGCCATGCGCCTGTCCAGGAGCATGCTTATGTCTCATCAATTGACTGCCAAGAAGGGAAGCTTCGAGATTCCCCCGCTGAATTGGAAGGCCCCCGAGTCCAACAAGCAGTCCGACCGTCACGACACGCCGTCCCACTCCGCGGACACTTCCAAAAAGGCCGACGTCTCACGCGTCAAGACGTAAGCGGGAAAGCCCGGGCGCCAGTAGCTCGGACGCCGTTTTCATCCCAGGGTGCGTTGCTGGACTTGATCGCGCCCGCTCAATTTCGCCAGATATAGCAGTTCGTCAGCGGCCCGGAAAAGGCCGCTGACGGTTTCTGCGTGGCTCCACGAAATGCAGGCCACGCCGAAACTGGCCGTCAGGCCGAACGTGACGCCGGTTGCCGACGTGACGGCGCACGCCCGGATGCGGTCCCGCATCCGCTGCGCCATTTCCACGGCCTGCTGCGCGCTGCGCGTGCGGCAGAGCACGGCGAATTCCTCTCCACCCACCCGCGCAACGACATCTGACTGACGCCAGGTCGTATGGCACAGTTGCGCCACAGCCTTTAGCGCCAGGTCGCCGCTGGCATGCCCATGCGTGTCGTTGATGGTCTTGAAGTGGTCGATATCGAACAGGATGAAGGCCAGCATCGGCTGGCTTTCGTCCCAATGCGCGCGCGCCGCCTCAAAACGCTTTTCGAAGGCGCGCCGGTTCAGCAGCCCGGTCAGGTAATCCGTCTCGGCGGAGTGCGCCAGGTCCTCAATCAATCGGTCGCGTTCTGCCTCGAGCCGCTTCTGCGCAGCGGAGTTTTCCTTGAGTACGCGCAGTGCATTGAACATGCGCTCCACTTCGCCGTGATGCTTGCCCCGCGGAATGCTTGCCGGCGCCGTGTCGCTGGCGATCGATCCGATGATGCGCGTAGCCAGTGCAAAGGGCTGGATCACGCGCTTGCGGAATTGCACCAGCGCCACGGCAAGCGCCGCCACCAGCAGGGCGGTCGCCGCCAGCGTCACGGCAAGCAGCCGCGACGCAGCCATGCGATGCGCCTCGATATGGCGTTCCATCGCATCGAGCAGCACGTCGCGAAATTCCATAATGGCGCCCATCAGCGGCACATACGTGGCGGCCAGCGCGGCGGTGGACACGGCTGGCTCGTCCGACTGCCGCGAAGCCTCTTCGCGCACGCGGGCCAGATAGGCCAGACCATCACCGAAGTAGCGCTGCTGCATCCGGGCATACACGTCGGAGGCCCGCACATCGGGCTGCGTCGCCATGCGGGCTTCAATGAGCGCGCGCAACTCGTCAATGCGCCCCAGGACGCGTTCGATGCGGAACTGTTCCTCGGCGGTCAGCTTGCGGTGGCGGGTCAACGCCGGCGTATAGGTGGATCCCAGCAGCCCCGCCTGTTCGCGCAGCTCGCTGGCCAACAGCGCCAGCGTCAGCAAACTCGGCGCATTGGCTTCACTGCGCATGACACAGCCGGCATTGACGGCCAGGCTGGCCTGCCACTGCGGGATGATGCGCACCATGCCACTGACCGCATCCCACAGCATTTGCCCGGACAGCTGATCGCGCGGCGTGGCGATCAGCCGGTCGATGTCCTGCCGGGCGCCCGCCAGCGCCCCGCGTATGTGCAGGATCTCGTCGCGCTTTGCGGCGCCGTCAGCGTTGGCATGCAGCGCCAGCAGCGCGTCAATCAGGAGGTCCGTGCGCGCGCGGGCCGCTGACAATGCATCCATGACGTGGTCCGGCAAGGGCAGGGCGGACCCCAGCGCCGCGTTCATGGGACCGCGCTCCGCGGAGGCATGCTCCATGACGCGGATCGTTGCGCGCACAGATTCGAATGCCTGCCGCGCTTGCGACGCCGACCCGTATGAACGCCAATTCTGGTAGAGCAGGAGGCCGGCAAGCACCGACACCAGCAACAGCACGCCCACAGCCAGCGCGATGAAATGACATTCCAGGGATTTTGGCGCGACGGCAGGGCGCAACATCTCGGCGTGCAGGTCCAGGCAAAGTCGAAGCTGCGCAGGATACTGTAATTGCCCCTTCGATAAGCGTGGTTTTGGCAGAAACCGGCTTATTTCAATTTATGAGGGCAATATTATTTCGATCAAACGCAGTTAATTGCGCTTTTCTGCGAAAACTTGCGCAATTCACTAGGGGGTCAGTCGGCGCGCCAGCTCTCCGCCCGAGACGATGACGTGCCGTCTCGAACCCCAGGGCATCACGCCTCGTGCATCACCACACGGTTTCTTCCCTGCTGTTTCGCCACATACAGCGCGGCATCGGCGGCGCGGAACGCCTCGTCCACGTCCGGTCCGCTCGTGGGCCATTGGGCCACGCCGGCCGACACGGTGACACGGTTGGCGCCGTGCAGAGGCCGCTCAGCGATATGCGTGCGCAGCCGTTCGGCGACATGGACCGCTTCACGCGCCGCCACGCCGGGCAACAGGATCAGGAATTCCTCGCCGCCGTTACGGCACAGTACGTCTGACGGGCGTGAACACTCGCGCATGATCTGCGCCATGTCGCGGATGACCTCATCGCCTACGTTGTGGCCGTAGGTATCGTTGATCCGCTTGAAATGGTCGATATCCAGCGCCACCACGGAAAACGGCGTGCGGCCGGCCTGCATCTGGTCCACCGCGTCCTGGGTGCCGCGGCGGTTGCGCAGCCCGGTCAGCGGGTCCGTGATGCTGGCCAGGTTCAGCTTGCCTATCTTGTCCTGCAGGCTGGTAAAACTGGCGATCACGGCCCGCTTGAGCCGCTCGGCCTCGAAATACCAGGCTTTCACCGACTGTACCCGCTGCATCGCCTCGCTGACGTCCTGATGCTCCACGTTTGTCGCCAGTTGAGACAGCGGCAGCGAAATCATGCGAGCGCACCACCAGATGGCCAGCAGGAATGCCACCGCCAGCGGCGCGGCGTAGCCCAACAGCGCCCAGATCAGGTCGTGGATGGGTTCCAGCGTGACCTGCGCGGGGCGCTGTGCCACCACGCCCCAACCGCTGATGGGCACCGGCGCATACCCGGCCAGCATGTCCACGCCTTTGGTATTGATGACCCGCATCGCCCCGGCGTTGCCCTTGACCACCGATGCCACCACCGGGTTGGACAGCACCGTTTCGCCCACGCGGGCAGGATCGGTGTGATAAAGAAGCTTCCCGTCGCCGTCGACCACGTACAGATATGAACCGTCGTGATAATGGTGATTGCCCAGCAGTTGATGCAACGCGCTTTCATTGCGCAGGTAGATCGTGCCCCCGACGTACCCAAGGTACTCGCCGTCGTTCGAAAAGATGGGATGCGACACATTGACCAGCAGATTGCCGGCAATGGACACATAGGGCTTGCTGATCATGGGCTGGCGGGCCCGCAGCGCGGCGCGGCTGCCAGGACTGTCGACTTGCACACCCAGAAAGCTCCGGAAGGACTGCGTGGTCGCCAGGATGGTGCCGTCCGCCCCCACGACGCCGACCGAGTTGAAGCTATCTGTCTGTTGTTGCACGCGCATCACTTCGGCGGCAAGGCGGTCCGGCGCCCCCATCAAGTCCGGCATGTGCCGGGCGCTGTACCCCAACTGCTGCTGCGCGGATCGCAGGAAGCTGGCCGCGCTTTCCGCCAGCTTCGTGGCATAGACGCGGTTCGATTCGAGCGTGTTCTCGATCAACTGCTCGCGCTGCACGCGGTAGCTTGCATACAAGGCGTTGGCCGTGGCCGCGATGGCGCTGAAGACGGTAAGCGCAAGCACAAGCCCGCGGAGATTGATTTGCATGGGGTCGGGGACGGGCAGGGGACGAGCCGGCGTCTGGGGCGGTTACATCCGATCCGATGGGCATCGATCGGGGTGAAGGCCGGAGCGCGGTGATTGTACGGTCTCCCACCATTACGGCAGGTTGGGGGGATCCTGTAGGTCTGGCGCCTGCGGGTCGTCCATCAGGCGTGCGGCCGGGGACTGTGCCGCGGCGCCGGCCCGGAAATATCCCATCACCGTCGCCACGCTGGCGTGGCCGGTCATCGCCATCGTGTCGCCCAACGGCACATTGCGCCGCCCGGCTTCCGTCACAAATCCGGACCGCAGGCTGTGCGCCGAATAGGCGCCGTCCAGCCCCGCCAGGCGGCTGCGTTCCAGGACAATATCGCGAACAGCTGCGGCCGCCAGCGGCTCGCCCACGATGTCGCCGCGCCGCACCCGCCGGAAGATCGGGCCTTGCCGGATGCCGCTTGCCGCCAGCCAGTCCGCAAGCGCCTGCGCTGCCATGCCCAGGATCGGTTTCTGATCCTGCGCCCGGACGGCGCCCGTCTGGTTCGTCTTGGAATGCGCCATCGTATACAAATAGCCATCGCCCGCGCGGCGTGTGTTCTCGATGGTGGCTTGCACAACCTCGGAACGGCGGCGGCCGCCGCTGGCCCAGGCGAAGAGGAGCAGGGCGCGGTCGCGCTTGCCGCGCAACGAATCGTCGCAGGTGTCCAGCATGGCTTGAAGCGGCTCCCGCGGCAGGGCCTCCTTGCGCGCGGGCGCGACGCCGCGCCGGGCGTAGGCGCGGCGCGTCTTGGACATCAGCTCGCGCACGGCGGCGGCCCGGCAGGGGTTCGGGTGGCCCAGCAGCTCATGCGCCTTGGAAAGCACCGACAGGCGCTGCAGCAGCGTGTTCAGGCTGGGTGCGCCAAGCCGTCCCTTCGCCTTCAGGCGCACCAGTTCCCGGTCCAGCTCCTGCGGCAATTCCCACTCCAGACCGGCGCCGGACGACCGCTGCGCATGGTCCACCACAAATTGGATAACCGCGGCTTCGGGCAGCGGCAACGCGAACGGCCGGCCATAACGCAGCCCGAACCACGCGGACCAGTAACGGATCGCCGTGCGATAGCTGGCAGCCGTATTCGGAGCGCTGCCTTCTCGCAGCAGGTCGCGCACCGCGGCATCCGCGTGGCGATCAAGCGTATCCGGATCCAACCGCGCCAGGGCGCGTGTCAGCGCCGGCGCCATGCCTGGCAAATCACTCATGTTTCCGCGCCCACGGCAAAGGCCGTCCCCTTGGTAATGGATCGATCGAACAATCCCGCCATGTTAGCGGGTGGATGCGACGGCGGCCCCCATCGGCCAGGCGTGACGAGCGGTGCTACGATTTCCCGCACGCAAGTCAACTTCCGGCGCTGAGGGCAGTCAGTAGCGGTAGGGTTCCCGGCGGCGGTTCTTCAAGGAGCCTTCCATGGCCGCAACCGTCGCAGATTTTCTTGTCAAAGTGCTTGCCGAAGTCGGGGTGCGTCGCATTTGGGGCGTGACTGGCGACAGTCTCAATGGACTGAACGACAGCCTTCGGCGGCTGGGCGGAATCGAATGGATGCACACCCGGCACGAAGAGACAGCCGCTTTTGCGGCGGGCGCTGAAGCTGCCATCACCGGATCGCTGGCCGTATGCGCGGGCAGTTGCGGCCCCGGCAATCTGCACCTGATCAATGGCCTGTTCGACTGTCAGCGCAGCCGCGTGCCTGTCCTGGCCATTGCGGCCCACATTCCGTCGTCGGAAATCGGACTGGGGTATTTCCAGGAGACGCATCCGCAGGACCTCTTCAGGGAATGCGCCGAGTTCGTCGAGCTGGTGTCGAAC
>JAEYVD010000558.1 GCA_023432075.1 Pseudomonadota bacterium
GGCCGGCGGCGATGTCCAGGTACGGGGCAGGGTCGCCATGGGCGGGCTCGACTTCGAATATCACGGCAATCATCGGTTGTGGTCCTCGGGAAAATCAAACTGGGGCACGCGGGCGTTGGGCAGCGGACGATAGCGAAAGCGCGCCGCCAGCGGGGCAGGGTCCATGCCCTGCCGCAACACGTGCAGCAGCGCATCGGCTGCATGGCTTCGCGCCAGCGACGTGCCGGGGCAGGCATGGCGGTGCGCGCCAAAGATCCATCCCGCCTCGGGTTCGATCATGGCGGCGGCGGCGACCACCAGCAGGACGGTCTGGCCGGCTTCGATGCGCTGTCCGCCAACATCAAGCGGCGCGGCCATGAACCGCCGCGTGTTGTGCAAGGGCGGATCGCGGCGCACGGTGTCGTCGATCAGACGTAGGGCGTCCTCGCGTGTCTGCACGCACGCCGCGCCGCGCCGGCCGCCCATGATGAGCGCATTGCCCAGCAGTCCCGCGCCCGCTTCGCAAGACTGGAACAGCAGGCCCGCCAGGTTGGCGGCCAGCTGTTCGGGCGTAATGTCCGCTTGCAGTGCGTCTGCATGCAATGCGCGCAGTGCCGGGGTGGCCTCGGGCCCCGCCAGATGCGCCTGCATGCGGGCTTGCAGGCGCGCGGCGGCGGCATGGCCCGCCGAGGTCCGGTCTGCGCCCGCATCGGCGGGCAGGGCGGAAAGGAAAGCGGCGATATCGGCCGCGCAATCCGCATGAACGGCTTTGGATAGTCCCAGGAATGCTGCCTGCGCGTGCACGGGCGCCGTGTACAGATAGCGGTCGACGGCGGCGGGGTCGTGCGGCGCGGCGGCAAGCCAATCCTGCGATGCCGGGACGGCTGGTTGCAGCGGCAGGCGCGGCAATGGTCCTTCGTGATGCGCTTGCAACGGTTCCGACGCCCGGCGCGCGATGAACCCCGTCAGCAACGGCTTCAAGCGCGCCTGCGCCGCGCCGTCGTTCATGCGCACGAACCGGCCGAACAGGTCTCCCGCAGGGCCGGGGCACAAGCCGCGCGGCACGGGCTCATCCGCGGGACGCACGTGTGCGCCGGGATGCCGCAGGATGGCCGCGATGGTGTCGGGATGCGAGGCGATCCACATGCCCAGTGCCGTATCCCGGTACAGCGGACGCTCGCGCGCCAGCTGGGCATAGTAGGGATACGGATCGGGGTGTGTGACGGCGGCCAGGGGATGGGCGGGCGGCATGGTGACGGCGGGCAATGGAGACGGCCACCAGTATCCGCCCGCGCCGGCGGCAACGATTCGGTGAGGGCCGAACTATGCCTGCGACGCGCCGTCCTCAGCCAGCAGGGCGGCGTAGCCTTGGCGCGAGTCCGGCCATTGCAGCGACAGGCCGCTGGCGCGCAACCGGGCATTGCTGAGTTTCTTGCTGCCCACGTTGGCCGGCGCGGGCGCCTCGCGCGGCGCGGGGGCGCCGATCAGCGCGGCCAGTTCGGCATACAGCGTGTGCAGCGGCAGGGGCGTGTCGTCGCAGCCCACATACACCGGCGCGACCTGCGGCAGCAGCGCCAGATGCACCACCGCGGCAGCCGCGTCGTCGATGTGGATGCGGTTGGCCCAGTGTTCGGGCTGCACCGGCGCGCCGGCCGCGCCGCTGCGCAGCCGCTCGATGAGCTGCATGCGGCCGGGCCCATACAGGCCCGCCAGCCGCAATGCCGTCGACGAAACCGGCTGCGCCGCCAGCGCAGCTTCGGCTTCGAGCAGCTCGCGGCCGTTGAAGCCTTGCGGTGCGGGCGGCGTGTCCTCGTCCACCCAGGCGCCATGATGCTCGCCATACACCGCGCTGGAGGAGACGAACACGATGCGCTTGAGCTGGGATCGATCCAGCGCATTCAATACGTTCGCCAGCCCGTCCACGAACACGCCGCGGTACGCCTGCGGATCGCGCGCGCCGGGCGTGGGCAGGTGGATGAGCCGGGTCACGCCTTGCGGCAGCGCGTTCAGCGTGTCGGGACGGGTGATGTCGCCCTGCAGCCACTGGATGCCGCTCGTGTCGCCTGCGGGGGGATGGCGCCGCAGGGCATGGACCTCGTCGCCGCGCGCCAGAAAGCGTTGCGCCGCGCGCTGGCCCAGGTCGCCGCAGCCGATGAGAAGTACGCGTTCGCTCATGGTGTCGCTCCAGGCAGTCGGAAAAAAAGGCGCCCCGCGGGGCGCCTTTCGGGCGGGCGCAATGCGCCCGGGGTATCACATGCCGCTGTAGACCGGTCCTTCGCCGCCTTGCGGCGCCACCCAGACGATGTTCTGCGTGGGGTCCTTGATATCGCAGGTCTTGCAATGCACACAGTTCTGCGCATTGATCTGCAGACGGTCTTCGCCGTGGTCGTCCTTGACGAACTCGTACACGCCCGCCGGGCAGTAGCGCGACTCGGGGCCGCCGTACTTGGCCAGGTTCACCTGCACCGGCACGGACGGATCCTTGAGGGTCAGGTGGACGGGTTCGTTCTCGTCGTGGTTGGTGTTGGAGATGAACACCGAACTCAGCTTGTCGAACGTGAGCTTGCCGTCGGGCTTGGGATAGTCGATGCGCGCGCATTGCGACGCGGGCTGCAGACAGGCGTGATCGGGCTTGTTGTGGCGCAGCGTCCAGGGCATCTTGCCCTTGAGCAGCAATTGCTCGATGCCGGTCATCAGCGTGGCGACCGTGCGGCCCTTCTTGAACCACTGCTTGAAATTGCGGGCCTTGTTCAGTTCCGCGTGCAGCCACGAGGCCTCGAAGGCCTTGGGATACGCGGTCAGTTCGTCCTGGCGGCGGTCCGCGACCAGGGCGTCGAACGCGGCCTCGGCGGCCAGCTTGCCCGACTTGATGGCGGCGTGGCTGCCCTTGATGCGGGAGGCGTTCAGGAAACCGGCTTCGCAGCCGACCAGCACGCCGCCCGGGAACGTGAGCTTGGGCAGCGCCAGCAGGCCGCCTGCCGTGATGGCGCGGGCGCCGTAGGCGATGCGCTTGCCGCCTTCGAACGTGCCGCGGATGGCGGGGTGCGTCTTGTAGCGCTGGAACTCATCGAAGGGCGACAGCCACGGATTGGCGTAATCCAGGCCGACGATCATGCCCACGGCGACGAGGTTGTTGTCCAGGTGATAGAGGAACGAGCCGCCGTACGTGTCGGAATCTAGCGGCCAGCCGGCGGTGTGGATCACCAGGCCGGGCTTGGACTGGGCCGGATCGACTTCCCACATTTCCTTGATGCCGATGCCATACGACTGCGGATTGCGGCCGTCGTCCAGCTTGAAGCGCTCGATGAGCTGGCGGCCGAGCTGGCCGCGCGAGCCTTCGCTGAACACGGTGTAGCGGGCGTGCAATTCCATGCCCGGCTGATAGTGATCGGTGTGGCTGCCGTCGCGGGCCACGCCCATGTCGCCCGTGGCCACGCCGCGGACGGCGCCGTTCTCGTCGTACAGCACTTCGACGGCCGCAAAGCCGGGGAAGATGTCCACGCCCAGCGCTTCAGCTTGCTCGCCCATCCACTTGACGACGTCGCCCAGACGGACGATGTAGTTGCCTTCGTTGTGAAAGCACGGGGGCAGCAGCCAGTTGGGCGTCGCGCGCGCGCCGGTCTCGGACAGGAACAGGAACTTGTCCTGCGTGACGGCCACGTTCAGCGGCGCGCCTTTTTCCTTCCAGTCGGGGATGAGTTCGGTCAGCGCCAGCGGGTCCATCACGGCGCCGGACAGGATGTGCGCGCCCAGTTCCGCACCCTTCTCAAGTACGCAGACGCCAATCTCCTGATTCTTCTCAGCGGCCAGCTGCTTCAGACGGATTGCTGTGGCCAGGCCGGCGGGACCACCGCCAACCACGACCACGTCATATTCCATCGACTCGCGTTCAGACATTTGCAAAGCTCCCCGTATGTATTCCATATATGGCTGGAAGTATTATCGGCGATTGTATTGCAGGCGAGGGTCCTGTATGCCTTCGCATTTCTTTTAGCCTTCAGGAGTTATTGGTGAACCCGGACAATCTGTCTGCGCGGCTGCTATCGGTGGGCGACACCCATCAGCTCGAATTGCCTTTGCGCTGGGGCGATTCAGACGCCTTGAACCATCTGAACAACACGCTGTACTTCCGCCTCATGGAAGAGGCCCGCATGCAGATTCTGTATAACGCGGGCTTCAAGCTGCCGGCCGACGACGGCGCGATTCTGGCGCATGCGTCGTGCGATTTCCTGCGTCCGCTGACCTATCCGGCCACCGTGCGCGTGACGCATAAGGTCACGCGCATCGGCCGCTCCAGCGCCGAATTCGAGCTGCTGCTCGAGAAGGTCGGCGACGATGCAGGCCCCTATGCGCGCGGCCGCAATGTGCTGGTCTGGATGGATTACGTGGCCAATACGTCCGCACCGTGGCCGCCCGAAGTCCTGGCGCAGATGGCCACGCAGTTCACGCCGGCTGAGTAAGCGCGCGCGGCCGCGGGCCGCGCACCGGCCAAAATAGCGCGTGCTTTGGCCGGTCATGCCGGTAAAATCTAGCGCAAAATCAGAAAAGCAATGAGGGCGCGCCACCCTCGGCGCCGCCGCTTCACGGAAATCGGGCTTCGCCGCGATGCCCGGG
>JAEYVD010000615.1 GCA_023432075.1 Pseudomonadota bacterium
GCCTTGCACCGGCATGGGCAAGGGCATGACGTCCGTCAGAAGCAGAATCCGCTTGGGCGTCAGCACGCGCTGAATCTCGTGCAAGGCGCTCCATGCTTCATCGGTATCCACTGGCAATCCATAGATCAGAAGATCGGCGCCCGCGTGCACGCCGTCGGCCTTGGATACGTCCGCAAGGCCCATCCCCTCGATCTCCCACACATCATCCAACTTGCTAAGAATCTGCCACAACCCCAACCGCAGTAGCGGATGGGCTTCAATCAGGACCATCTTGGCCATGGTGTCCTCCCGGTTTTTCGACGGGCCTAGAAGGGATCTTCGCTGTGCTGAAGATATTATTTATCCAGCCCTGCGGGGGTGGTCCGCATATCCCGGAATATCTAATGAAGCTGAACCGGGACGTTTAGGCTGGTCGACTTTGGTAGCCAACATAACGGATGGCATGGAACCCATCTTATGGTTCGGATTTGTCAAAATCAAGACGTTTCAGGGCGATATAATCCGACAAAATCAGAAATCAATCGTTAGCCTTAATCATGTTCCTAAATAAGGATGAGGCACCTCATCTCGTCCTTTTTGCCGCTAGGGTTTTCACCAGCTTCATCCCGGTCAACCCGCGGATCTCCCTATGACACGGCCTAGGGTTGCCGCCGCGCCGCGCCCGGAATGCCCGTGTTACAGACGAAAAAAAGCCGCGTCTGGGCATCTGCCGGACGCGGCCTCGGGTAGCCGGATGGGGAGGGAAAGCTGTCAACTTGTATCTGTCGACACATCACGCCGGTGAGCGATCCCTGCAATCGAAATAACGGTAACATTTTTTATTTTGACGCCCGCAGGCGTATTTACTCCATATAGGCGAAGTCAAATACCGTGTGCCCCCCCTGATGATGCCAATGGTGCATTGAAGCATGGCGTTTTCTCAGGAAGTTTGCGTAGTGGATCTCACCATCGGTTTCGACGTACGTGGAAGGCGAAAGCTCCTCAATCTTGTTCAGCGAGACGCCCTTGCCGTAGTGACAGAAGCCCTGGTACTGGGCGCATCGGATCACGTCTCCGCCAGGCGCGACAACGATTCCAGCGTTGCGGGCGCGCATCGGGTTGCGCACGATCGGGTTGCAGGCGTGCGGCGTCCAGGACGTCGAGCGCGGCGAATCGGAAAAAAACGCGAACAGCTCGTCGCAGTGACTCTGGCCGTCCGTCCGGTCGATATTTGTTAATAGCCACCAGTATTCACCGTGTTTAAAGATAATGGTATCGACGGCAGAAATATTGGTCATCAGATTAACATCAAGCTCCCATTTCAGCGGAAATTCTGTGCACTTCCACAGTTCGATACTGCGATTTCCGCAGGTTTCCGGAACCATGTAGGTCACGCCTTCATGTTCAAAAATATACGGAAATGAAAGGTGATACGGCAGGTTCAGCGCGGTGCCCAACAGCCGGAAAGCCCCGTCGGAGTAGGTCGCAACCGAGATCGTGCCTTTGCGGGACGTAAAATCATAGTCCTCAAAAAATATATATGGTTTTTTATCGTGCGTATAAACAAAAGGGTCGGCAAAAAACCGGCCCTTGGGCGGCTGCAATACCATTGCCTCCGATACCACCGCCTGCTGCCGCGCGGACGGAAACATGCCGATCCGCCATCGGACATTGCGTTTCATGATGCGCCGCACAACCAGATCCGACATTAACCACGCCTGGCGCGCAATATATGCGGCGCTATCCCACTCCGCTGGATCGGCGCGGCGCGGGCCGCTCATGATCTGCATGGCGGGCGGCGCCACGCCCGGCCTGTCATGGGCCAGCGCCTGCAAGGCGTCATAGACCATGAAGTTTCCCAAACTGAAAGCGCGGGCCTGATTCTTCAGCCAGAACACTTCCGTGTTGAAACTGCGCTGGTCCAGAAGCTCGTCATCTTCCTGCCGGGCGCCCACGCGCCAGAGTTTCACGGTGGTGTGATCTTCGCGTTGAAAGACTTCCCAGAAGCCGGCATAGCGGCTGGTGGCCACCGCAATATCCGAATAGCTCAACTGCCATACGCCCAGCCGCGACCAGCTGGCAAGCTGCGCGCGCGTGGCGAGCGAGGCGCCCAGCGTGATCACCAGGTCCAGGCCCAGCGCCTGCACCTCGTCGCGCGCCTGCGGGTCCTCATCGCCGGGCGCCAGCGGAATCACCGCCGTGCCGGCCTGCTGCAGGCCGTCGCGCATGTCGCGGCACGCCAGCATGTCGCGCTGCTTCTGCGGCAGCAGCTTGCCTTCCAGGCGCGACAGCGTGCCGAACAGCGCCTTCACGCTCAGCCTGGGCGCAGGGTCGGCGGCTTCCCCGTTCATCACCAGCAGCGCCGTGAGGTCGAATTCCTGGCTGTGGAGTAGCCACTCAACCATCTCGTGCATCCAGCCGGGTTGCTCATACCCGTCAACCAGCAATCCCACCTTGTACGTCTTCATTTCTCGTGCTCCTGTATCAGGGCGATTGGCCTGCCGCGCCGTGACTGCGAAGGGGGCCTCGCCCGGCACACACCCGGGGCAATGCGTTCATGTTCTCGCGCTGATACTGCGGGCTTTTGGGCGTGCGTTCCAGAGCACATTCATCCTAGGGCCGGTGTCCGAGGACGATCGGCTAAATCTCAACCTCACGGGCGGCGGGCGCCTCATGCTTCTTCCCGGCAGGTCCTCGTCCGTATGCACGATGCGGAAGGTACGTGCCGCAAAACCGACACAACAGCCGCTGCCAGTTAGGGGTAAACCCTATTGGGGATAGCAGAGGCTCGCCTCTCATCCAACCCTCCCGCATAATGCTTTGAAACAAACGTTTGAATTCAACCTTATGCAAGAAATCCGCTCCACACCCACGAGAGAAGCCATTCTGGACACCGCCGAGTCCCTGTTCGCGCAACAAGGACACGAAGCCACGTCGATGCGCCAGATCACCGGCGCGGCCGGTGTGAACCTTGCTTCGGTGAACTATCACTTCGGCTCGAAGGAGTCACTCGTGCAGGCGGTGCTCAAACGCCGCCTGGAAGTGCTCAATCGCGAACGCATGCGTCTTCTGGACGAACTTGAGGCGCAATCCGGCGGCAAGCCCCTGAAGCCCTCGCAGATCGTGGATGCGTTCTTCGGCACCCTGCTGCGCCTGGCTGCCGATCCCGCGCAGGCCGGCAGCACGTTCCTGCCGCTGCTGGAACGCACGATGACCGACCCCACCGACTTCATCCGGGCGCTCTTTGCCGAGGAATACGCCGATGTGCTGGCGCGTTACCGCAATGCCCTGTTCGCCGCCCTGCCCGACGTGCCCCGCGCCGAAATCATCTGGCGCTTCCAGTTCATGCTGGGCGCGACGTCGTACGCCATCATGGGCACCGACCTGCTGCGCTCGGTCACCGGCCTGGCCGGCGACGAAGCCGAGCAGCCCAACGACCGCGAATTGCTTTTGCCGCGCCTGATGAGTTTTCTGCTGGGCGGGCTGCGCTCGCCCCTGCCGCATCTGAATGCAAGCCCCGGAGGCGCCTGACCGCCGTCCACTGTCCGCCCGGCCGGCGCGCCCTCGTTCGAAGGCCGCCACGCAACTGAAGAACAACGAGGAGACAAGAAAATGTACGCAGTCATCGTCGCGCTGGTTGTCATTGCGCTCCTGGCCACCGTGGTGCTGGGTGTGCGCCCCATCCGGCGGGCGCTGCTGTCCGCGCCGATCTTCAACCTGTATCGCAAGGTGCTGCCGCAGATGTCGGACACCGAGCGCGATGCGCTCGAGGCGGGCACGGTCTGGTGGGAAGGCGAGCTCTTTCGCGGCCGTCCTGACTGGAGCCGCCTGCTGGCTTACCCCCGGCCGCGCCTGACCGACGAAGAGCAGCGCTTTCTGGATAACCAGGCCGAGACCGCCTGCCGCATGGTCAACGACTGGAACGTCACCCAAGAGCGCTTCGACCTGCCGGCCGACGTCTGGAACTACCTGAAGGCCGAGGGCTTCCTCGGCATGATCATTCCCAAGCAATACGGCGGCCTCGCGTTTTCCGCCTACGCCCATTCCGAAATCGTGACCAAGCTGTCCACGCGCTCCTCGGCGCTGGCCGTGTCGGTCGTGGTGCCAAACTCGCTGGGGCCGGCCGAACTGCTGCTGCATTACGGCACCGAGGAACAGAAGAACCACTACCTGCCGCGCCTGGCCCGCGGCGAGGAAGTGCCGGCGTTTGCGCTGACCAGCCCGTGGGCGGGTTCGGATGCGGCCGCCATCCCCGACAGCGGCATCGTCTGCAAGGGCGAATGGCAGGGCCGCGAGGTGATCGGCATGCGCGTCACCTGGGACAAGCGCTACATCACGCTTGCGCCCGTCTGCACATTGCTGGGCCTGGCGTTCCGCCTGTACGACCCGGACGGCCTGCTGGGCGGCAAGAAGGACCTGGGCATCACCTGCGCGCTCGTGCCGCACGACCACCCCGGCGTGGACACCGGCCGGCGCCACTTCCCGCTGAACGCCATGTTCATGAACGGCCCGACGCGCGGCGCCGACGTCTTCATGCCGCTGGACTTCATCATCGGCGGTCCCGCCATGGCCGGCCAGGGCTGGCGCATGCTGATGGAATGCCTGGCCGCCGGCCGCTCGATCTCGCTGCCTTCCTCGAACACCGGCATGTCCAAGCTGACGGCGCGCGCCGTGGGCGGCTATGCACGCGTGCGCAGCCAGTTCCGCATGCCGGTCGGCAAGTTCGAAGGCGTCGAAGAGGCGCTCGCGCGCATTGGCGGACACACCTACATGATGGACGCCGCGCGCACCATGACGGCCGGCGCGGTGGACCTGGGCGAAAAGCCTTCGGTCGTGTCGGCCATCGTCAAATACCACGTCACGGAGCGCGCGCGCCAGGTCGTCAACGACGGCATGGACGTGATCGGCGGCAAGGGCATCTGCCTGGGACCGTCCAACTTCCTGGGCCGCGCCTACCAGCAGATCCCCATCGGCATCACGGTCGAAGGCGCCAATATCCTGACGCGCAGCCTCATCATCTTCGGCCAGGGCGCGATCCGCTGCCACCCCTACGTGCTGGCCGAAATGCAGGCTGCGCAATCGCCGGACCGCAAGCGGGGGCTGGATGATTTCGACGCCGCGTTCTGGGGCCACGCGGGCTTCGTCGTGCGCAACACGTTC
>JAEYVD010000646.1 GCA_023432075.1 Pseudomonadota bacterium
GCAAGCCGGTCTTGCCTTCTTCGCCTTGCACGGACCAGGTCACAAGCCCGGCTTCGCCCAGCGGTTGCTCGGGCAAGCCGTCAACCACGCGGCCAAGCCGCACCAAGGCGATGGCGCCCTGCGCGCTTTTGCCCAGTCGAGCAAAGGCAAAGGCGTCGATGCGCTTCACACCAGTTTCCACCGGCGCGGCTTCCGATCCATTATTGGCCAATGATTTGTTGGCCAGTGCCTTGTCGCCCAGCGCTGTATTCACCGGTGCTGCATTCACACCAGCACCGGCCGATCCGTCCGCGCGGCGACCCAAGTCGCCAGGCTTTCCCTTCGGTGTCATGTTGATGTTCCTGCAAAAATGCCGCAAAACGTTAGATAATACTGTGACTTACGTATTACCGTCAAATGCCGCATGCCCTCAAAGCCTAGCCTGATCCTCGCGTCCAGCTCGCGATACCGCAAAGAACTGTTGTCGCGCCTGCGCCTGCCCTTCACCGCGATTTCCCCCGATGTAGACGAAACGCCACAACCCGGCGAAACCCCCGAGGCGTTGGCACTGCGTCTGTCCGTAGCCAAGGCCATGACGGTGGCCGCCACGAACCCGGGCAGCATCGTGATCGGCTCAGACCAAGTGGCCACCGTTGACGGGACCCCGATCGGCAAACCAGGCGACTTCCCGCGCGCACAGGCGCAACTGCGCGTCCTGTCGGGCCGGATGGTCGAATTTCACAGTGCGCTTGCCGTGACCGACGGCCACCGCGTGGAAAAGGCCGACATCATCACCCGCTGCCGGTTCCGCCAGTTGGCTGACCATGCCATCGACGCCTATCTGCGGGCCGAGGAACCTTACGATACCGCAGGCAGCGCCAAGGCGGAAAGCCTGGGCATTGCCCTGATGGAAAGCATCCAGAGCGACGATCCCACCGCCATCATTGGCCTGCCGCTGATCGAACTGACACGCATGCTGGCCACTTTCGGACTGGATCCGCTCGACACCCCGGGAGCGCTCGCATGACCGGCGCCCTGCACCTGATTCCCGTCAGCCTGGGTGAAGCCCCACCCGAGCGCTGGCTGCCCGCCGATGTGCGCGCGCTGGCCGGCCGGCTGGACACATATATCGCCGAGAACGCCAAGACGGCGCGGGCCTTTCTGAAGCTCATCGGAACCACCCGGCCGCTGCAGGAAATCACCATCCACACGCTGACCGATAAGGCTGATGCCGCGCAGATCAAGGCATGGCTTGAGCCAGCCAGGCGCGGGGAGGAAATCGGACTGGTTTCCGAGGCAGGCTGCCCAGCCGTTGCCGACCCAGGCGCCAAAGTCGTGGACGCGGCCCATCGCCTGGGGATCACCGTCAAGCCCTGGGTGGGCCCCTCTTCCATCCTGCTAGGCCTCATGGCCAGCGGCCTGGACGGGCAACGCTTTGCCTTTCATGGCTACGCCCCCGTGGACGCCGGCGAGCGTGCCAAGCAGTTGCGCGCCTGGGAGCAGCACTCTGCCCGCCACAACCAGACGCAGCTCCTGATCGAAACGCCCTACCGCAACGCCGCGATGTTCGCCACGCTGATCGCCACCCTGAAGGGCGACACCAAGCTCTGCGTGGCGCGCTCGATGACAACCGCGGACGAGTGGGTGGTCACGCACACGGTGGCCGACTGGAAGAAGCTGCCCGCACCCCAGCTGGACAAGTTGCCCACGCTGTTCCTGTACCTGGCCCGCTGATCATGATCCGCCTCTCCTGCACGCTGCTCGCCGCGGCGCTTCTGGCCGGCTGCGCCGCGCGCGGCCCCGCAGGCCTCGACCTGGACACCTCCATCACCGCCGCCAGCCAGAGCAGCCGGGTGCGGTCCGTGGTCGTGCACTACACCACGGTCGACGATGCCGAGTCGCTGCGCCTGCTGTCCAAAGGCAAAGTCAGCGCCCACTACCTGCTTGACCTGGACGGACGCGCATATCGGCTGGTCGACGAAAACCGCGCCGCGTGGCACGCCGGCGCCAGCTCCTGGTACGGCAACATCGCGATGAACAGCACCTCCATCGGCATCGAGATCGTCAATCCCGGCTGGACCGAGGGCAGCAACGGCGAGCGCGTGTGGCATCCCTATGACAGCCGCCAGATCCGGGCACTGACCATCCTGTTGCGCGATATCATCCAACGGCACAACATCGCCCCGGAAAACGTGGTGGGCCACAGCGACATCGCGCCGCAACGCAAGGTGGACCCCGGCCCCCTCTTCCCCTGGAAATCGCTGGCCGATGCCGGGATAGGACGCTGGTACAACGAGGCTGGCGCGGCCGAACACCTGGCGCGTCTGCAACTCCAGGGCGTTCCGGACGTTGCGTGGTTCCAGAAGCAGCTCCAAAGGCTGGGCTACGCGTGTCCGCAGGACGGCGTGCTGGACCGCGCGACGATCAACACGCTGGCCGCCTTCCAGATGCACTATCGCCCTGCCCTGCACGACGGCCAACCCGACGCGGAAACCGCGGCCATCATGCTGGCCATCCTGTAGCCCCCAAGCCGCCCTACGTCCGCCGCCGCCACCAGGCGGCGAGGCGCCACCCCAGCAGCACCGCCAACACTGCAGCGTAGATCGCCGGCTCTGTCAGGTCATTCTTGCCGGCCTTGTGCCACCAGTAGTGCAAGATGGCCAGCAGGCCGATCGCGTAGATGGCCCGATGCAGCGTCTGCCAGCGCTTTCCCAGCCGGCGCATCGCCCACTGCGTCGAGGTTGCGGCCAGCGCCGCCATCAACACGAACGCCGAAAATCCCACCATGATGAAGGGGCGTTCGGCGATGTCCCGCACCATTGCGGCCGGATCGAATCCGCGATCCCACCAGACCCAGGCCATGAAGTGGAGCGCCGCGTAGAAGAACGCAAATAGGCCGCACATGCGCCGCAGGCGCACCAGCGCGGGCTGGCCCGTCAATCGCCGCAGCGGCGTGATCGCCAACGTGACCAGCAGGCAGACCAGCGCCCAGGTCCCGGAGGACCGGGTCAGGAATTCCACCGGATTGGCAGTGAGCCCATCGTTCATGCCCAGCCAGATCCAGCGGGCAAAAGGCGTGAGACCCAGCAGAAACAGCAGCGGCTTGAAGCGCCCGACGGTGCGGGCCGAAAGCTGCGCCTTTGGGTAGGCCGCAGACGGGGCCGCGCGGGGCGTCACGGACATGGATACGCCTTCAGTAATTGGCTTTCAGGTCCATGCCCTGATAGAGCGACGCCACCTGGTCGCCATAGCCGTTGAACATCAAGGTCTTGCGCTTGGGACTGAACAGGCCATCCTCGCCGATGCGCCGCTCGGTGGCCTGGCTCCAGCGCGGATGCGCGACGTTAGGGTTCACATTAGCGTAGAAGCCGTATTCTTGAGGGGCGGATTTCACCCACGAGGTGACCGGCGGCTTTTCCACCAGCCGGATCTTCACCAGCGACTTGCCGGACTTGAAGCCATACTTCCAGGGCACGGCCAACCGCAGCGGCGCGCCGTTCTGGTTGGGCAGCACGCGCCCGTATACCCCGAAGACCAGCATTGCGAGCGGGTGCATGGCCTCGTCCAGGCGCAGTCCCTCCACGTACGGCCAGTCCAGAATGGCGGTGCGCACTCCGGGCATGTTTTCGCGCTGCACGGCAGTGACGAACTCGACATACTTGGCGTTGCCGGTCGGCTCCACCTGCTTGAGCACTTCGGACAGGGAATAACCCACCCACGGAATGACCATCGACCAGCCTTCGACGCAGCGCAGGCGATACACGCGATCTTCCATTGGCGCGAGCTTGAGCAGATCTTCGAGGGTGAAGGTGCGGGGCTTGCTGACCTCGCCCTCGACGCTGACGGTCCACGGCTGCGTCTGCAACTTGCCGGCATTTTTGGCCGGATCACCTTTATCTACGCCGAACTCGTAGTAATTGTTGTAGGACGTGACATCCGACAGCGACGTCTGCTTGTCCATGACGCTGAACGCGGGACTGGGCTTGCCGGGCAGCGCACTGGCCTCCTGGGCGTGCGCGGCGCGCGTTGCCCAGCCGGATAACCCGACAGCCGCCGCAGCGGCGCCGGCCCGCAGCATCAGGTCGCGGCGGGATCGCCACACCGCCTCGGAGGTAATCTCGGAAGGGAGAACGTCGTCGGGCTTGCGTATCAGCATCGTAATCTCCGGTATGGCAGCGCGCCTTGCGCGCGCCCCGCATCAATCATGGACGAAGGACGGGACCAAGTTATTCCACGGCGCCGGCCTGCAACATGAAACACCCACGCAATACACGCGGCGCACCTTCCGGATAGACCTGCCTGCCGGGCGGACGTTCCTGCCGCCCCTTGCTTGCAACCGGCTAGCCGCCTGCGACGACACGCGGCATCAGCCATTCACGCATCAGCGGCACCGAGTCGAGCACGGCTTGGGGGGCACACCCCTGAAGCTCTTTCAAGGTATGCGCGCCATAGGTGACGCCCAGGCCGTGCACGCCCGCATTGCAGGCCATCTGCAGATCGTGGGACGTATCGCCCACCATGATGACCCGCGAGGGATCCACGTCCAGCTCCTGCATCAATTCGTGCAGCATGGCGGGATGCGGCTTGCTGAAGGTTTCGTCCGCGGTGCGGGTGGCGTCAAAAAGAGGACCCAGACCGGTCGCGGCCAGCGCGCGCGTTAGGCCCACGCGGCTTTTGCCGGTGGCGACCGCCAGCCGCACGTTCTGGTTCGCCAGGTCGGCCAGCAGCTCGTTGATGCCCTCGAACAGGCGCAATTCGGGATCGCGCAACAGGTAGTGGGTGCGATAGCGCTCAAGAAAGCGCGGCAGCATGGCCTGCGTCAATTCGGGGACGGCACGTCGCAACGCGCTTTCAAGCGAAAGGCCGATGACCCAGCTGGCCTCGGAGGCGGAAGGCACCGCCAGGTCCAGGTCGCGGCACGCGCCCTGGATGGCGGCCACGATGCTATGCGTGGAATCCATCAGGGTGCCATCCCAGTCAAAGACGACCAGCGAATACGACATATCAGGCAGACTCCAGTGATTTCAGTATGTTCCGGCAAGCAGGCGGCAGCTCGGCGGTCAATGTCATGACCTCGCCCGTCAGCGGGTGAGGCAGGGTGAGGCTGTGGGCATGCAGGAACATGCGGTTGAAGCCTTGGCGAGCAAATTGCGCGCGCACGTCATCGCTGCCGTACTTGTCGTCCCCGACGATGGGGAAGCCGCTCGCGGCCAGATGCACGCGGATCTGATGGGTGCGGCCGGTGCGCAGCTCGGCGTCGACCAGACTGTAACCGCCAAAACGTTGCTTGAGCGTGACGATGGTGTGCGCGGTCTGCCCGTCCGGGTCCACCTTGACGCGGCGCTCGCCGGACTGCGTGGTCCATTTGGACAAGGACAGTTTGATGTGCTGGCGATCGTTCACCCAGTCGCCCTCGACCAGCGCGAAGTAATGCTTGTCGCTCCGGCCCTCGCGCAGCATGGCGTGCAGGGCCAGCAGCGCGCTGCGCTTCTTGGCGACCATCAGCAGCCCGGAGGTCTCGCGGTCCAGCCGGTGCACCAATTCCAGGAACTTGGCCTGGGGACGGGCAGCGCGCAACTGCTCGATCACGCCGAACGACACGCCGCTGCCCCCGTGGACCGCCACGCCGGCGGGCTTGTCCACCACCAGCATCGCGTCGTCTTCGAACACGATGGGGAATTCGGCCGCGGGCACGGGCCGGGGCTTGCCCGGGTCGGGCAGGCGCAGGGGGGGAATGCGGACCACATCGCCCTCTTGCACGCGGTAATCGACCTGGATGCGTCCCTTGTTGACGCGCACTTCGCCGCCTCGGATGGCCTTGTAGATATGCGTCTTCGGCACCCCCTTGCACAGCCGCATGAGGAAGTTGTCCAGACGCTGGCCGGCGTGCTCGGCGCCCACTTCGACCATGCGGACGGCGGGGGCTGCTTTAGAGGCGGATACGGGGGAGGAAGTTTCTTTGCGCATTGCGGAAAGCGACATATAATCGGGACAGCCTAAAGGGGCTGAACAAGCCGCCTGGCGTAGAGATGCAACCAACACGCAACTCCGTCGAGCGCGCGGGCCGCCATTGTACTGCCTGCTCATTCAACCCCTGGGTCTCTTGGTCGCCGGCGCAACCGAGCCCTGTGGAATAGTGGTGTGGCATTCATCTTGCCCGCTTTTCCGGCAGGTCCGTTGCATGCCGCAAGCGGCTCTGAAGCACTGCAAGAATCGTCGCATATTTAAAGCACCAGCTGCGTGTAGGCAACCAATCCGACCGCAGCTGCCGTTCCCAGCACAACTCCGTCAAACCACATTCAGTGAAGCTGACCCTCCTGCTGAAAGAACCCCGTGCCCCACGGCACGACGTGCCCGCCTGACCCGCGGCGGATACGCCTGGGCGCCGCCCAGGTACGGTCCGCATCTTCTTGCCCGCTTCAGCCGCAGCCCGAGTGGCCCGAGGTCACGCGCCGATATCGGCGCGTCATGACAACGGAGAAACCCTCTCATGAAGCGCATGCTGTTTAATGCGACGCATCAGGAAGAATTACGCGTCGCTATCGTCGATGGGCAAAAACTCATCGACCTTGACATCGAGACTGCCGGCCGCGAACAGCGCAAAGGCAACATCTACAAAGGTGTCATCACCCGGATCGAACCCGGCCTTGAAGCTTGCTTCGTCAACTACGGCGAGGACCGCCACGGCTTTCTGCCCTTCAAGGAAGTTGCCCGCAGCTTCTTCAAGGAAGGCGTCGATGTCCGCACCGCCCGTATCCAGGACGCCCTGCGCGAAGGCCAGGAACTGATCGTCCAGGTCGAAAAGGAAGA
>JAEYVD010000679.1 GCA_023432075.1 Pseudomonadota bacterium
CCCTGGCCCGCGCTGGCGTCCCCACCCGCAGTTTTTCCCAATCGGCCGACGTGCTGGAGGCGCTTTCGCGTGAAACGCCCGTGGCGCTGGTGTCCGACATCCGCATGCCCGGCGGCAACGGCCTGGAACTGCTGCGCCAGTTAAAAGAGCGGCACCCCGGCCTGCCGGTCATCGTGATGACCGCATTTGCCGACCTGGACAGCACCGTGTCCGCGTTCCAGGGCGGCGCGTTCGATTACCTGGCCAAGCCGTTCGATGTGAACGAGGCCGTCGCGCTGATCCAGCGCGCCATGCAGGAATCGGCGCAGCCCGAAAGCCCCGAGGGGCAGGGCGAGGCGTCCCAGAACAACGAGCGCTGGATGATGACCCAATCGTCGTCCACCGCCATGCAGGAAGTCTTTCGCGCGATCGGTAGGCTGGCGCAGTCCAAGGTCACCGTCCTGATCACCGGCGAATCCGGCACCGGCAAGGAGCTGGTGGCCCGCGCGCTGCACGGCCACGGCGTGCGCGCCAGCGGACCGTTCGTGGCGCTGAACGCCGCGGCCATCCCGCGCGACCTGCTGGAAGCTGAACTCTTCGGCCACGAGCGCGGCGCGTTCACGGGCGCCAACAATCTGCGCCGCGGCCGCTTCGAAGAGGCGCACGGCGGCACCTTGTTCCTGGACGAAATCGGCGACATGCCGATCGAACTGCAGACGCGCCTGTTGCGTGTGCTGGCCGAGGGCAGCTTCTACCGCGTGGGCGGCGCGCAACCCGTGCGCGTGGACGTGCGCATCGTGGCCGCCACCCACCAGCCGCTGGAGCAGCGGGTCGAGCAGGGGCTGTTCCGCGAAGACCTGTTTCACCGCTTGAACGTGATCCGGCTGCGGCTGCCGCCGCTGCGCGAGCGCGTCGAGGACATTCCCGCGCTGGCCCAGCACTTCCTGACCGCCAGCGCACGTACGCTGGGCGTGCCCGTCAAGCGGTTGACGCCCGAGGCGCTGGCCGTACTGACCAAGTTCGACTTTCCCGGCAACGTGCGCCAGCTTGAAAACTTCTGCCATTGGCTGACGGTGATGGCGCCGGGCCAGACGGTGGACCGCGTGGACCTGCCGCCCGAGATCCGGGCCATGGAACACCAGCCGCAGCCGGGCGCGGCGCCCTTGCGGGCCGCCCCTCCCGTCGCGGGAGTGGGCACCGTGGTGCAAGCCGGCGCGTACACCGAGCAAGCCGCAGGCGACGCCGCGCCGCGTAACTGGCAGGATTCGCTGCTGCGCGACGCGCAGTACCGGCTGGAGCGCGGCGAACCGGCCGTCATGGCGACGCTGACCCGCCAGTTCGAGAAGATCCTCTTGCAAAGCGCGCTGGACGCCAGCCGCGGGCGCCGGGTGGAAGCCGCCTCCCGTCTGGGGATCGGCCGCAATACCATCACGCGCAAGCTGCGCGAATTGGGTATCGAAGACGAATAGCCGTGCAATGGGCCGGTCCGGTGGACCGGTCTATAGCCCCAGCAGGCTCTCGCACAGACGCGGGGACTTCAGCTTCTGCAGCCACCACTTCATGGCCTCGCCCGGCGGCTCCGCCCGCCAGGCGTAAGCCACGTGTTCCGTCAGGGACATGCCTTCATCCGTCTCACATACCACCAGCAGACCCTGCGCCAGGTAGGGCGCGGCCAGCGTCAACGGCAGATAGCCGCAGCCCAGGCCGCGCACCTGCGCCTCGATCTTGGCCTGCATCGAGGGCATCACCAGCGTCGGCTGATCCGACAGAATGCCGCGCGACTGCACGGGCAGGTTGCGCGAGGTGTCGGCAATCACGACCGCGCAGTAGCGCGTGATGTCGGCGCGGCTGAGCGGTTGTGGCAGGGCGGCCAGTGGATGGTTCGCCGCCACGCAGAACCCGAATTGCATCACGCCGATCGCCTGCGAGCGGTACGGGCCCGTCGGTTCGCCCGCCGCGCCCGCACCGATCACCAGGTCCGCGCGTCCTGACGTCAGCGCATCCCAGTTGCCGCTCAGGACTTCGGTGGAGAAACGCAGCGTCGTGGCGCTGCCCACCGCATGGAACTCATCGATCAGGTCATAGATGGGCCGCCACGGCAGCACCGCGCTGACCGCAATGCGCAGCTGCACCTCCCACCCGGTCGCGATGCGCTTGACCCGGCTGGCCAGTTCGTCCAGCGACTGCAGCAGATGCCGGCCGTCCTTGAGCAGCGCCTCGCCCGCTGGCGTCAAGAGCGCCCGATGCCCCGATCGGTCAAACAGCAGCACGTCCAGGCCGTCTTCGAGCTTGCGGATGGAATACGTGACGGCGGAGGGCACCTTGCCTAGTTCGCGCGCGGCCTTGGCGAAGCTGCCGTGGCGCGCGATGGCGTCAACGAGGACGAGGAGTTCGGGCGTGATGGGCTGCATGGAAGGGGGCGAAAAGTGGGGATTCAAAAAATTTGAATGAAGTCATCAAAATATAGCGCCAAAACCGGCGGTCGGGGCGCGCAGAATATCACTCATGCCGGGATTGCAGACAAACGGCAAGGCAGAAAGCCCAGCCAAGACGCAGCCCTAACCATTCATATTATTGAAACAGGAGTTCACCATGCTTACGATCCGCCGCGCTGCTGAACGGGGT
>JAEYVD010000691.1 GCA_023432075.1 Pseudomonadota bacterium
TCCTGGCCCAGCGCGACGCGGCCCGCGGCCTGCTCGGGCAGGAAGAACGTCATGTAGACGTCGGCCAGGTCTACCATGTTCAGCACCTTGCCGCCCGCGCCCAGCACCTCGCCCGGCTGCGCCACACGGTACTGCACGCGGCCGGCGCGCGGCGCCCGTAGCTCGCTGTCGGCGATATCGGCATCGATGCGCGCCACCGTGGCCTGCGCGGCCGCAATCGCCGATTGGGCGCCGACCTGCGCGGCACGGGCCGCGTCGATGGCCGCGGCGGCCGCCGTGACCTGGGCACGGGCCGCGTTCACCGCCGCCTGCATGCTGCGCACCCGGGCGCGGTCATCGTCCAGTTCCTGGATCGACGAGGCGCCTTCCTTGGACAGCGTCTCCGAGCGGGCCAGGCGCCGGCGCGCCGCGTCCAGCTCGCTTTCCCTCTGCACCACGACGGCTTCGGCGGCCCGCTTGTCGCTCTCGCGCTGCGCGACCTGCGCTGCCGCGCTGGCTGCGCCGTTGACCGCCTGCTGATGCTGCGCCCGCGCCTCCTCACGCTGCGCCTGCAGCGTATCGATCTGCATGCGCGCCAGCGGCTGGCCCGGCGCGACGAAGTCGCCCTCCGTGACCAGCACCTCTTGCACGCGGCCCGCCAGCTTGGTGGCCACGTCGATTTCGGTGGCTTCGATCCGGCCATTGCCGCTGACAAAACCGGGGCCCGGCCCGGTGTCGGCCAACATGCGCCAGCCGTAGTAGCCCGCGGCCGCGACAACCACGAGGGCAATCAGGGGGACCAGTTTCCGTTTGGTTAGGGGCATGTCGTCATGTCCTTGATCTTGGGGGCCTTTCAGCGTGAGACCTGTCCGCGTGGGGCGGTTTCCGCGGTCGGCGCGCCAACCGCCAGCGACCCGCCGCCCAGTGCGGCATACAGGCTGATGCGGCTGGACAGGAGCGCGCGGCGCGTTTCCACCAGTTGTTGCTGCGCGGCCAGCAGATCGCGCTTGGCGTCCAGCACTTCCAGGTACGGGGAGGCGCCATGGTCGTAGCGCAATTGCGCCAGGCGGGTGCGCTCGGCTTGCGCCGCCACCGTGGCGCGCAGCACGTCCACCTGTTCGGCAAGCCAGCGGCGCGAAGCCAGCGCGTCGGACACGTCCCTGAATGCGCTTTGTATGGTCTGTTCGTAGCTGGCGACGGCCAGGTCGCGGCGCACTTCGGTCAGGTCCAGCGTGGACTGGCGGCGGCCAGCATCGAAGATCGGCAGGTTGATGCTGGGCGCGAAGTTCCACGCGCGGCTTCCCCCTGCAAACAGTCCGTCAAGTTCGGCGCTGGCGGTGCCGAAGGCCCCCGTCAGCGTAATGCTGGGCAGGAAGGCGGCGCGGGCGGCGCCGATGTTGGCGTTGGCGGCATTGAGCCGATGCTCCGCGGCCAGGATGTCGGGCCGGTCGGTCAGCAGGTCGGACGGCAGCCCCGCCGGCAGGTCAGGCATCACGGCGGCGTCATTGAGCCGCGCCGGACCGGCGGGCAGATCCAGCGGCGCGCCGACCAGCAGTTCCAGGGTGTTTGCCTGCGCGGCGCGCGATCGTTCCAGTTCCGTGCCCAAGGCCTTGGCCTGCTGCCACAGCGTCTCGACCTGCGTCAGGTCCAGCTTGGAAATGGCGCCTTCCTCGAAGCGCCGGCGGAAGATGCGCAGCGATTCCGCGCGCGAGTCGATGGTCTCGCGGGTGAGTTCCAGGCGCTCGTCCAGTTCGCGCAGCCGCAGATAACCGTCCGCCACCTGGGCAATGAGGCTCAGTGTGGCCGCCTGCGCCGCCGCTTCCGAGGACAGGTAGTTTTCCAGCGCCGCGTCGCTGAGGCTGCGCACCCGTCCCCAGAAATCCAGCTCCCAGCTCGCCATGCCCAGGCCGACCTGATACTGGCTGGAAACCTGCGGCTGCCCCGTCACATTCAGATCGCCCGGCACCCGCGCCCGCGAGCCTTGCGCCTGCACGCCAATGGTGGGGAACTGGTCGGATCGTTGGATGCCGTACAGCGCCCGCGCTTCCTCGACCCGCAGCAGCGCCGCGCGCAGGTCGCGGCTGTTGTCCAGCGCGGTGGCGATCAGGCCTTGCAGCGCGGGGTCGGGGAAGTAGGCCTGCCAGGCGATGCGGGCAGCGGCGGGCGCGGCTGCGGACGACGGGGCTGACGCGGGCTGCGCGGCGTCCCGAGGCTCGGTTGCCGGTTGGCCGTCGCGGGGATACGCCTGCGGCACGGGCAGCGCAGGGCGTTGGTATTCGGGGGCGAGCGAGGTGCAGCCGGCGGCCATCAGCAGCGTCAGGGCGGCGGCGGCAAAGCGAGTGGGTAGGGAAGCGGAAAACGCGGTTGCTGTCATGCGGCGGGTCTCCGGCTCGGGGGGCGGGAGCGTCTCGCGCGAGGCAGGCTTGTGGCCTACGGCACGGACGGTCCCGGCGCCAGGGCATGCGCTCATTGTGCCCATCCGGCGTCAAATTTCCTTGACGCGAATCAATTTAGCGACTGACTGGTCGGTATGTAATGGGCTCACGTCGAACCCGGAGCAGTCAGACATGGACAGGCCGCGCAGTCGCCTACCGCCGTCGGTACGGATCGGCCAGATCCTGGACGCCGCGCTGCGGCAATTTTCGCGGGCAGGCTACGCGGGTACGCGCATGGACGACATCGCCTTGTGCGCCGGCTTGTCCAAGGGCGGCTTGTACGCGCATTTCGCCAGCAAGGAAGCCATCTTCGAGGCGCTGCTCGAACGCCACCTCGCGCCTGCGCCCCTCGATATCCCGGCCATCGTCGACAGCGCCGCGTCGGTGCATGCATTGGCCGAGCGCATTGCAGACCATCTGCATGAAAGCCTTGCCAATCCCGCCATGATCAGCACGCTGCGGCTGCTGCTTGCCGAAAGCGGCAGGGTTCCGCATCTGGCGGCGCGCTGGCGCCACGAAACCGCCGAGGCGCATCTTGCCGACCTGGGCCGTCTGCTGGCGCTGGCTCGCCGGCGGGGGCTGTGCCGCGACAGCGTCACGCTGCGCGAACCGTGGCTGCTGCTGGCGCCAGTGGTGCACACCGTGGTCATGGCCGCGCTGCTCGGCCCGGACGATGACCTTGGTCTGCGGGCGCGCCGTGCGGCCCACGTGGCGATGATCGTCGAACTGTTGGCTCCGGCGGGCCGGGAACGGCGGGCCGCACGCAGTTCTTGACGCCGCGCCGTGCATGGTGTCCCATCGCAACGATGCACCCGCACTAATGGCCCCTTACTGCCGCGGAGACCCCTTGCCGACATCAGGCCTGATGGAACGCGTACCGTCGTGGCGTTATCTGCCCGTGGCCCTGGCGCTGGTCTTGCCGGTGATCGCCTGCGTCGCCTGGACCTGGTGGCATGCGCAGAAGGAACAGCGCCATGAAGCCGAGTCGGCCGCGCGCATCGTTCAAGTCCAGACGCAACTCATCCTGACGCAGTCCTGGGAACTTCTGGACCGGGTGGCGCCGCTGACGGCGCTGTCCTGCGCCGAGGCGCTGCCGGACTTGCAACGCTGGGGTTCGCTGAACCCGTATGTCCGGTCCCTGGTGCTGGTGCGCGGCGAGCGCATCTATTGCTCGTCGGCGGTCGGCAAGGTCGATTACGCGGTGTCGGAATTTCGCAGATGGTCGGTGGGCGGGTCCCCGGACCGTTGGCTCATCACCGTGGCCGGCACGCCGCTGGCGCCGGAACGTCCCGCCGTGCTGTTGGGCCGGCCCGGGGTAGAAGGCCACAGCGCGGTCGTGGTGGTCGACGGCCGGTACGTGCAGGATCTGCTGAACGCGCTGTCCAGCCTGCGCGATTACCAGATCGAGGTGCAGGTGGGCGAGGGCGGCGTGCCCATTCACAACGATCGCAAGGGGGCAGCGGGGGCGCCCCGTGAAGTCATCTACACCGAGACGACGAATCCCGACGGCCGGGCGCCGGTCACCCTGCGCGTCAGCGCGCCGCCCGAAGCGGTCGTGCAGGCATGGCAGCAACTGATGATGACCTACCTGCCCGCTGCGGCGCTGCTGGGTCTCGGCCTGGCCGTGGCCGCGTTTCGCCAGCAGGCCAACCGCCAGTCCTTCAAGGAGCAGCTGCGCCGCGCCATCGTTGCCGATGAATTCCGCGTGCATTACCAGCCCGTTTTCGGCCATGCGGTGGGCCAGTGCAGCGGCGTCGAGGCCTTGTTGCGCTGGGAGCGGCCGGGTGTGGGCGCCGTGCGGCCAGACGTCTTCATCGGCGCGGCCGAGACCACCGGCATGATCGTCCCGCTGACGCGCCATCTGTTCGCGCTGATCGAGCGGGACGTGCGCGACTGGGACACGCCGCCCGGCTTTCATGTCGGCGTCAACATCGCCGCTGCGCATTTGTCCTGCCCCGAATTCACCGCCGACATCGAGCGCTTTGCCGCCAACATCGCCCAGCGTGAACCGACCTTGGTGCTGGAGATCACCGAACGCAGCCTGGTCACCGATGACGGGCAGGCACGGCGCAATATCGAGGCGTTGCGCGCGCAGGGCGTGCGCGTGGCCATCGACGATTTCGGCACCGGGCATTGTTCGCTGTCGTATCTGCAGCGGTTTCCGGTGGACTACCTGAAGATCGACAAGGGGTTCGTGCATGCCATCGAACCCACGGGCGAAGACGCGCCGGTGCTGGACGTCATCATCACGCTTGCGCATCGGCTGGGTCTGGCGGTACTGGCCGAAGGCGTCGAAACCGATCTGCAGTTCCGCTATCTCAGCGGACGCGGCGTCGCGTTCATCCAGGGCTACCTGTTTGCGCGGCCCATGCCGTCGGATCAATTCGTGGCGTGGTATGCCCGGCACGCGCCGTTGGGCGAGCCGCAGCGGCGGTCAAGTGGGCTTGGCGTCAGTTGATGGCTTGGCAAAGAACAGGTCCGTGATCGCCTGGCTGTCCATGGGCTCGCCATTGATTGCGCGAGTCAGCATTTCCGCGCCCAGCAGTTGCACAGAAAACACCAGGTCGGGCTGCACCCGCCGGATCTTTTCCAGATGCTTGCTGGTGTTGACCAGCGCCACCGTCTTGGCGCCGTCCGCGCCGGTCGCTTCCTTGGCGGCCAGCACGATGAATGCGTTTTCGGCATCATCGTCGCGCAGGGCCAGCACATAGCGCGCTTTCGCCACGCCCGCCATGTGCAGCACGTCCACGCTTGATGGGTCGCCTTCGATCAGGTCGGTCGCCGCGGGGTAGTCGTGCGCCATGCCGGCCGGCACGATGACGGTGACCTCTTCGTTGCGGCTGCGCAGGCCCTGGTAGACGCTCAACGCGAGGGGCGTGGCGCCGGCGATGATGATGTGGTTCTTTCTCATGGCCGAGGAAAACCTGCCTTTGACTAGCCGTTTCAGGTTGCCGCCGATCACCGGGCCGGCGATCGCGCTGACGGAGGTTGCGAAGACGGTGATGCCCAGGATGATAATCGACGCGGTGAACAGGCGCGCCGTGCCGCTGTGCGGGGTGATATCGCCGTAGCCGACCGTGGACATCGAGACGATCGAGAAGTAGAGCGCGGTGCCGGCATCCAGGACGGGCGGATTGAATTCGTTGCCCAGGTATAGCGTGCCGAACACGGCGTAGATCATCAGCGACAGCACGCTGACCAGGGCGAAGAGCGAGCCGGCCGTCACGCTGGCCCGGTCGAAACGGCGCCAATAGGCCACCAGCGCGATCACCAGCACCAAGGTGTAGATGCCCAGTCCCGCGCGGCCGCCGTCTCCCAGGATGGCGAACGTGCCGATGCCGATCAGCAGCAC
>JAEYVD010000698.1 GCA_023432075.1 Pseudomonadota bacterium
CCTCGCTGGTGCGCGAAGGCACGGGCATTGTCGTGTCGCCCCTGATCGCGCTGATGCAGGACCAGGTCGACGCCCTGACGGAACTGGGCGTGCGCGCGGCGTTCCTGAATTCGACGCAGGAATGGCGCGTGGCCCGCGACGTGGAGCAGGCGTTCCTGGATGGCGAGCTCGACCTGCTGTATGTCGCGCCCGAACGCCTCCTGACCGACCGCTGCCTGCAGTTGCTGGACCGCGGCCGCATCGCGCTGTTCGCCATCGACGAAGCACATTGCGTGTCCCAATGGGGTCACGATTTCCGTCCCGAATACCTGGGCCTGTCCATGCTGCACGAGCGCTGGCCGGACGTGCCGCGCATCGCGCTCACGGCCACCGCCACCGCCGTCACCCGTACCGAGATCGCGCAGCGTCTGTCGCTGGACGAAGCGCGCCATTTCGTCTCGAGCTTCGACCGCCCCAACATCCGCTACCGCATCGTCGAAAAGAACGAGGTGCGCAAGCAGCTGCTGGACATGATCCGCACCGAGCACGAAGGCGAATCCGGCGTGGTGTACTGCCTGTCGCGCGCCCGGGTGGAAGAAACGGCCGAATTCCTGTGCAACCAGGGCATCGATGCGATGCCGTACCACGCGGGGCTGAGCGCCCAGGTGCGGGCGGCCAACCAGTCGCGCTTCCTGCGCGAGGACGGCGTGGTGATGGTCGCCACCATTGCGTTCGGCATGGGCATCGACAAGCCGGACGTGCGCTTCGTGGCGCACATCGACCTGCCCAAGTCGGTCGAAGGCTACTACCAGGAAACCGGCCGCGCCGGCCGCGACGGCCTGCCCGCCACCGCATGGCTGGCCTACGGCTTGCAGGACGTGGTGCAGCAGCGCCGCATGATCGACGAATCGCCCGGCGACGAGTCCTACCGCCGGCGCCTGGGCCAGCAGCTCGATGCCATGCTGGGCCTGTGCGAAACGGTGGAATGCCGGCGCGTGCGCCTGCTGGCGTACTTTGGCCAGCAGATCACCGCGTGCGGCAACTGCGACGTCTGCCTGGATCCGCCGCAGGCGTGGGACGGCACCGTCGCGGCGCAGAAGGTGCTGTCGGCTGTCTACCGGCTCTGGAAGGAACGCGGCCAGCGCTATGGCGCCGGCCACATCATCGACATCCTGCGCGGCAAGGTCACCGACCGCACCCAACAGCACGGCCACGAGACGCTCAGCGTATTCGGGGTGGGCGCCGACCTCTCCGACACCGCCTGGCGCGGCGTGCTGCGCCAGCTGTTGGCGCAGGGCCTCTTGACGGTGGACAACGAAGGCTTCGGCACGCTGGCCCTGACCGAAGGCAGCCGCGCGGTGCTCAAGGGCGAACGCCAGCTCATGCTGCGGCGCGAATCCGAAAAGAAACCGCGGTCCGGCAAGACGGGCAGCGGACGGCCCAAGGCGGCGGCGATCGACCTGCCGGCCGAACTGCAGCCTGTGTTCGAGGCCCTTCGCGCCTGGCGCGGCGAGGTCGCCAAGAGCCACGGCGTGCCCGCCTACGTGATCTTTCACGACGCCACGCTGCGCGAGATCGCGCTGGCGCAGCCCGAGTCCATGGACGAACTGAGCCACATCAACGGCGTGGGGGCCCGCAAGCTGGAAGCCTACGGCGAAGAAATCCTGCGGCGGGTGGCGCGGCCGGTGCTGTAGCCCCGGCCGGGGCGCCAAGCCTTTGCGGTATGGCGCCCGGCCCGCAAGAACTTCAATAAGACGGCGGCGGCAGCAGCGGCACGCGGCGGCGTTCCTTGCCGAACACGGACCGGTACGCCAGGATGTTGAATACCAGCACCACCGGGATCCCCACGACGGCGCCGGCCATCACGAGCCGCATTGAGCCCAGCGCGCCCGCGCCGTCCCACAGCGTCATGTCGTCCAGGATCAGGTACGGGAACAGGCTATAGGCCAGTCCGCTCAGCATCAACAGGAACAGCGCAACCGTCAGCACGAATGGCAGCCAGCTGAAGCGGTCGGCGCGGCCCGGCAGCCGCGCCAGCAGCATTTCCGCGGCCACGAAGCCGGCCAGCATCAGCACCCACACCGACGCCGCAAGGCTCAGGTGCGCGATGTTGCTCCATTTATAGAAAATGCCGGCGTTGGCCAGGCCCAGGGTGACCGCGATCGACACCATGCCCACGGCGGTCCAGCGGATCGCGTGGCGCGCCCAGTTGGCCGCGCGGCGCTGCAGGTCGCCGTCGACGCGCATGACCAGCCACGACGCGCCCAGCAGCACGTAGGCCGCCACGGCGCATAACCCCACGAACATCGCGAACCAGCCATAGCCCGCATCGGACTGGTAGCCCGTGGCAATGCGGCCAAGCAGCACGCCCTGGCCAAACGCGGTGATGAGCGAGCCGGCCCAGAACGCGAAGATCCAGCGCGGCTTCATTTCGTTGCGGGCGCGGATGCGGAATTCGAAGGCAACGCTGCGCAGCACCACCCCCAGCACCATGAGCGTCAGCGGCCCGTAGAGCTTGCCCAGGACGGCGCCCCAGGCAAACGGAAACGCCGCCGCGAACAGCCCCATGCCCAGCAGCAGCCAGAATTCATTGGCGTCGCGCCACGGGCTGAGCAGGCTCATCATGCGGCCGCGCTCGTGCTCCGGCGCGATCTGCAGCAAGATGCCCACGCCAAGGTCGAAGCCGTCCAGGACCATGCCCGCGGCAATCACGACAAAGAGCAGCGCCATGAAGGCGAGCGGCATCCAGAAAGAGGGATCTTCGGGGCTCAGGCCTTGCGAGGCTGCCAGCATGGCGATCATGGCGCACCTCCGCTCAGCTTGCGCACGGGCACGACGCCGTAGCGCGCGGCATGGAACAGCATGCCGGCGAACGCCGCGAGCAGCAGCGCGTACAGCACGCCGTAGCCGGCCAGCCCATACAGCACGGTGCTGGACGGCATGGAACCCAGGACCTCGGATTGCGTGACCGTGCCGTTCACGACGAAGGGCTGGAGTCCGATGATGGACACCCACCAGCCCGCCACGACCGCAATGCCGCCGGAAAACATCATGCCGCACAGGACCCGCTGCCACCACGGCGGCAAGACCGACGGGTCCATGCCGCGGCGGAACGTCCACAGGAAGGTCACGCAGGCCACGGCCAGCATCAGCAGGCCCAGGCCCACGGCCACGCGCACCGACCAGAAAGTCAGGGCCACCGGCGGCAGCATGCCCGAATACTTGTCCAGGCCCTGGTAGGTGCCGTCCGCATTGCGGTGCAGCCACATGCCGCCCGCGTTGTTGAAGGTCAGGTCGCCGACGTTGACGTGCGCACGGGCATCCGGCCAGCCGAACAGCACCAGCTGCGGCACGGGACCGCTCTGCCAGAAGCCCGCCGCGGCGGCGGCCTTGGCCGGCTGCAGCTTGGCCATCATCTGGCCCGCGCCGGTTGCGACCGGCACTTGCAGGAAGGCGGCGACCACGGCCACCACAAGCGCCGTCTTGAACGCGCTGCGCTCGCCCTCGCCCAGCGGCCGGCGCAACGCCTGCAGCGCGGTCACGCCCATCATCAGGAACGAGGCGGCGAGCGCCGCGCCGACCATCACCACGGCCATGCGCCAGCCGACCGAGGGATTGAGCACCACTTTCATCCAGTCGTAGACCTGATAGCGGCCATCGACCAGCAGCGCGCCATCGGGCGTCTGCATCCAGGATTGCAGGGCCAGCACCCAGAACACGGCCACGACCTGGCCCACCGCCACCATCAGGACGGCCAACGTGTGCGCGCCATCGGACACCCGGCGCTGGCCAAACAGCATGACGCCCAGGAAACAGGACTTGAGGATGAAGACCGACAGGATGCCGTAGCCCAGCAGCGGACCGGCCACGTTGCCGATCTTGTCCATCAGCCCCGCCCACAGGCTGCCGATCTGGATCAGGACGGGCACGCTGGCGGCCAGCGTCAGCACGA
>JAEYVD010000016.1 GCA_023432075.1 Pseudomonadota bacterium
ATGCCGATCGCCAATGCCTACGGCTGGGATCCGGTGTGGTTCGGCGTGATCCTGACCTTGAAGGTGGCGCTGGGCCAGTTCACCCCGCCGCTGGCCGTGAACCTGATGGTGTCGTGCCGCATCGCGCGCGTGCCGATGGAGTCGACCGTGCGCTGGGTGGTGTGGCTGCTGGGCGCGATGTTCCTGGTGTTGGTCGCGGTGCTGGTGTTCCCCGAACTGGCGCTGTGGCTGCCGCGCAAGCTGGGTTATTGAGAGAGGCTGGACGGGGCCGGCCCGACTGGGTGCCCGGCCGTGGATGACAACAACAGAAAGACTCGCATAGAGAGGAGACGCAACATGAAATTCCGCAACCTGATCGGCGCGGCGCTGTGCGCGGCGGCCGTGGTGGGCATGGCGCCCGCGCATGCGCAGAACTACAAGCCCGAGTACAAGCTCTCCATCGTCGTGGGCACCACCTTCCCGTGGGGCCAGGGCGCCGAGATCTGGTCGAAGCTGGTGCGCGAGCGCACTGATGGCCGTATCAACATCAAGGTCTACCCCGGCACCTCGCTGGTCCAGGGCGACCAGACCCGCGAGTTCACCGCCATCCGCCAGGGCGTGATCGACATGGCCGTCGGATCGACCATCAACTGGTCGCCGCAGGTCAAGCAGTTGAACCTGTTCTCGCTGCCCTTCCTGATGCCCGACTACGCCGCCATCGACGCGCTGGTGCAGGGCGACGTGGGCAAGGACATGTTCAAGCTCATCGAAAAGGCGGGCGTGGTGCCGCTTGCCTGGGGCGAGAACGGCTACCGCCAGGTCAGCAACTCCAAGCGCGAAATCAAGCGGCCCGAGGACATGAAGGGCATGAAGCTGCGCGTGGTGGGCTCGCCGCTGTACATCGACACCTTCACCGCGCTGGGCGCCAACCCCACGCAGATGAGCTGGGCCGACGCGCAACCCGCGCTGGCCAGTGGCGCGGTCGACGGACAGGAGAACCCGCTGTCGATCTACACCGGCTCCAAGCTCTACACCGTGGGCCAGAAGTACCTCACGCTCTGGAACTACGTGGCCGATCCGCTGATCTTCGTGGTCAACCGCGAAGTCTGGAATTCGTGGTCGGAAAAGGACCGCGACATCGTGCGCCAGGCCGCGCTGGACGCCGGCAAGCAGCAGATCGTGATCGCGCGCAAGGGCGTCACGCCCGAAGACCCGTCGCTGCTCAAGGAAATCGCCGGCCACGGCGTCACCGTGACCACCCTGTCGCAGGCCGACCACGACGCCTTCGTGAAAGCCACCAAGCCCGTCTACGAAAAGTGGAAGAAGCAGATCGGCGAGGACCTGGTCAACAAGGCCGAAAAGTCGATCGCTGAACGCAAGAAGTAAACCGCGAAAGTTTCGCAGCAAGCCCCAGGGGAACCGGCGGCGAAAGCCGCCAACCGAGGCAGGGACGCTAGAATCCCGCCCACCAGACGGGCGCCGGCCACAAACCGGCGCCCGTTATTTTTGGGGTGTCTTACACCCGCCCTATTCCGGGTAGCTGACTTCCAGAATATCCAGCTCATCGATGCCGGCCGGGGTGCGCAGCACGATCGTGTCGCCTTCACGCGCCTTGATGAGCGCGCGGGCCACCGGCGAAATCCAGCTGATCTTGCCGGCCAGGGGTTCGGCTTCGTCCACGCCCACGATGGTGACGGTGTGTTCTTCGCCCGCCTTGTCGACATAGACGACGGTGGCGCCGAAGAAGGCCTGGTCGCGATTGGGCTGGGCCTTGGGGTCGACGACTTCGGCGATGTCCAGCCGCTTGGTCAGAAAGCGCATGCGCCGGTCGATCTCGCGCAGGCGCTTCTTACCGTAGAGGTAGTCGCCGTTTTCCGAGCGGTCGCCGTTGGACGCGGCCCACGACACGACCTGCACGACGGCCGGGCGCTCCACGTTCATCAGCTGCGTCAGCTCGCCGCGCAGGCGTTCGTAGCCCTCGGGCGTCATGTAGTTCTTGGTGCCGGCCGGCAGCGCCTGGGCCTGCGGCAGATCGTCGTCGTCCTCGTGGTCGGACTCTTTAACAAAGGCTTTGTTCATGGCGGTTGCATCGCGATGGCGCGATCACTGTCGAAGCTTGTGAAAATGGGCGGCGCGGACCGCCCGCGTCAGAACCAGTCGTGCCAGACCGGCTTCAGGTCGGGAGGCAGCGGCGGCAGTTGGCCCAGATCCATCCGGCTTTCCTTGGGACTGTGAAAGTCCGAGCCGCGCGAGGCCAGAAAGCCGTAGCGGCGCGCCACCTCGGCGTATTGACGCGCTTCTTCCACGGTATGGCTGCCCGTGTTGACCTCGATGCCCACGCCGCCCAGTTGCAGGAATTCGTCGAACAGCGCGGCAAACTGCAGCGGGGTGTACTTGTAGCGGCCCGGGTGCGCAATGACGGCCTGGCCGCCCGCGCGGCGGATCCAGCCCACCGCGTCGGCCAGCGTGGCCCACTGCATGGGCACGTGACCGGGGCAGTCGTCGCCCAGATGCTTGTTGAACACGGTCTGCACGTCCGGGCAGTAGCCGGCCTGCACCAGATAGCGCGCAAAGTGCGTGCGGCTGATCAGTTCGGGGTTGCCGGCAAACGGCAGCGCGCCTTCATACGCGCCGGGCATGCCCATGTCGGCCAGACGGTCGCCGATGCGCTTGGCGCGGGCGGCGCGTCCCGAGCGGGTCTTACGCAGGCCTTCGATCAAATCCGCGTTGGCGGGATCGAACCGCAGGCCGACAATGTGCACCGTAAGGCCGGCCCAGGTGACCGAGATCTCGACGCCGGTCGCAAAGCGCATGCCCAGTTCCTGGGCGGCCGCCGAGGCTTCGGCGATGCCGCCCACTTCGTCGTGGTCGGTCAGCGCCCAGACGTCGACGCCATTGGCGAACGCGCGCTGCGCCACGTCGCGGGGCGCGAGCGCGCCATCCGAGACGGTGGAATGGCAATGCAGGTCGATGTTCAGCGTGGGCGATTTCATGGGGCTATTGTAGAGAAGGCCCGGCGGCGCGCCTAGCGCCGGCCTGTCCCCACAAAGCCGCCCGCCCGTTCAGGCCAGCAGAAAATCCGCCACCGGATCGACCTGATCGTCCACGATGAGCGTGGGGGCATGACCCACGCCGGGCACTTCAAGCGCCCGGGCACGCGGATTGCGCTTGAGCATTTCGTCCACCGTCCCGCGCGTCAGCAGGTCGGAAAGCTGGCCGCGCACGATCAGGACCGGGCAATCGAGCGCGTCGTACGACCGCCACAGGATCTGTTCGCCCGCCGCCAGCTCCTCGGGCGTCTGCGCCCCCAGAGCCTGCGCAATGGCCAGATCGTAATGCTTGACCCACTTGCCGCCCTGCTCCGGATACAGGTATTTGGCCAACTCCGCCCACTGCGCGTCGGTGTGCGGACCGAAGGTTTCCGAATTGGCGCGCATCGTCGCGACGGCCTCTTCGAACGTGGCGAATTCGCCGGGCGCGCCCACGTACTGGCCGATGCGCGACAGGGCGCCGTTCTCCAGGCGCGGCCCCACGTCGTTGAGCACCAGCTTTTCGAGGCGCAGGCCCTGGCTGGGCGGCAGCATTCCGGCATGCGGGCGCATCGCGGCCATGGCCTTGGCGAACGCGGCGGCGCCCGACAGCGCCATGCCGATCAACCCGCCCATGGACGTGCCGACCCACGACAGACTGGCCGGGCGCAACCGCGCGATCAGCGTCACCATGTCGGACACGTACTGCGGCACCGTATAGAACGCCGGGTTGACCAGCCAGTCCGACCTGCCGCGCCCCACCACATCGGGGCAGACCACCCGGTAAGTGCCGGCCAGCCGGCGCGCCAGCACGTCGAAGTCGCGTCCGCTGCGGGTCAGGCCGTGCACGCAGAGCAGCACCCGGTCATTGGCGGGGTCGCCCCACTCCCAATAGGCCATGCGGTGCAGACCCGCCGGGCTGGCGCAGGTGACGAATTCCAAACGGGGTTCCAGGCTGGCTTGCACTTCGGTACGCTCCACGGGTTGCGCGCGGCCGGCACGGCGGCGCCGCTATGGGCGCTATCTTATCGGTTATGAAAGGCCGGTGCGGCCGGCTCTGGACTAACGCGGACTTCGTGGCTACGATCCCTGCATCTCCGAGCCACCGCTGCCGCCTGGCGCCCGCCCGACATTGCCGATGGCTATCGGCGCGATGCATTCATTAAATTGGAGTTGCACACCTTTCAAGGCGCACAGTAAAAAGCTTCAGGCATTGCCAGATCAGTCTTCCCAAAATTGATATGGAGTCCGTA
>JAEYVD010000019.1 GCA_023432075.1 Pseudomonadota bacterium
TTCCAGTCGACGCGGGCGTCGCGCGGCGCGGCGAATGCCGCGCTCTTGCCGTTGACCGTGACCCGGGTGAAGTAGTGGGAGATCGGTTCGCCCAGCGCCTTCATCCAGTCCTGCGCCATGCCTTGCAGCGTCGCGGCGGGCAGGGATCCGTCCTTGCCCTTTTTCAGGCCCTGCGTAGCATAGGCGCCGAACATTTCGTCGAACCGCCACACCTGCCGCACGGCGGTGATGCGCTGCTCGGCATCGACATCGATCTGCGCGCGCGCATCGATCCACATATGCGGGTGCGCGTTGGCGGCGCCCGCCGTCAGCAGCGCCGCCACGGCGCTCAGGGTTGCAAGGCCGCGGCAAGCTGGCGTGCGTTCCATTCAAACATTTCCAGATAGGTGGCGCCCGGCTGTCCGGGCTTGGACAGGGCATCGGAGTAGAGCGTACCACCCACCTTCGCGCCGGTCTCGCGGGCAATCTGCTGGACCAGTTTGGGACTGCTGATGTTCTCGACGAACACCGCCGGCACCTTGTCGCGCCGCACCTGTTCGATGATCGCGGCCACCTCGCGCGCCGACGGCTCGGCGTCCGTCGACACGCCCATCGCGGGGATGAACGTCACGCCATAGGCGTCGCCGAAATACCCGAACGCGTCGTGCGAGGTCACGACCTTGCGGCGGTCGGCGCCAATGGCATCGAAGCGCTTGCGCACGCTGGCGTCCAGCGCCTGCAGCTTGGCGATATACGTGTCGGCGCGTTGGCGGTAGGCTTGCGCATGCGCGGGATCCGCGGCCGCCAGGCCGTTGGCCACATTGCGCGCGTAGATCACGCCGTTGGCCAGGCTCTGCCAGGCATGCGGATCGGCGTCGCCGTGGTGATGATGATGGCCCGGCTCTTGATCGTGATCGTGGTCGTGGTCGTGGTCGTCCTTATGGTCGCCCTTGTGGTCGCCCTTATGGTCGTCCTTATGCCCATGGTCATGCTCTTCGCCATGCCCCGCGAACTTGCGCGGCGCGACGCCCTGGGACGCCGTCACCGTCTGTCCCGCGAAGCCGGACGCCTTTGTCAGCTTGGGCAGCCACGTCTCGAAATCCAGCCCGTTCACCACCAGCACGCGCGCCTCGGCCAGCTTTCTTGCATCACCCGGCGTGGGCTCGTAGCCGTGCGCGTCGCCGTCGGGGCCGACCAGCGTGGTCAGGCTGATGTCGGCGCCGCCCACTTCCCGCACGATGTCGCCCAGGATGGAAAAGCTGGCCACCACCTTCAACGGCTCGGCGGCCTGCGCCGTGCCCAGGACGGCCGTCAGGCAAGCGCCCGCCAGGGCCAGCAATGCGCGGCGGCGGGCCGGCAGAATCGAACGCATGGTCAATCTCCTTAGGAAGTCTCAGGCAAGTCGCGCGCGGCGCGGTGCCCGCAGCAGCCCGCCTTGCGGGCCGCCCACGATGGAAAACAGATAGCAGGCGCCGGCCGCCAGGATGATCGCGGGCGAGGCCGGCACATTGAAGTGATAGGAGACCAGCAGCCCGGCCACGGAAGACGCCACGCCGATCGCCGCCGACAGCGGAATCTGCCGGGCCGCGCTGCGCACCCAGAACCGCGCCGCGGCGGCCGGCAGCATCATGATTCCCACCACCATCAGCGTGCCCAGCACTTGAAAGCCCGCCACCAGGTTCACGACCACCAGCACCAGAAAGCCCATGTGCGCAAGACCGCCCATCCCGCCGCTGGCGCGCAGGAACCCCGGGTCCAGGCATTCGGCCACCAGCAGCCGGTAGATCGCCGCCAGGACAAGCAAGGTCACGCTGGCCGTGGCCGTTACGAGCAGCAGCGCCGCGTCGTCCAACCCCAGCACCGTGCCGAACAGCACGTGCAGCAGGTCCATGTTGGAGCCGCGCAGCGACACCAGCAGCACGCCCAGTCCCAGCGAGATCAGGTAAAAGGCGGCAAAGCTGGCGTCTTCGCGCAGCGGCGTCAGCCGCGCCACCAGCCCGGCCAGCAAGGCCACGGCCAGACCGGTGGCGATGCCGCCCAGCATCATCGCGCCCAGCGACAGGCCCGCCATCAGAAAGCCGGCGGCCACGCCTGGCAGGATGGCGTGCGACATGGCGTCGCCCATCAGGCTCATGCGCCGCAACACCAGAAAGACGCCCAACGGCGCCGCGCCCAGGGACAGCGCGCAGGCGCCGGCCAGCGCGCGCCGCATGAAGCCGTAGTCCAGGAACGGCGACACCAGCCACTGTGCAAGCGTCATGACCAGGCTCCCGCCTGCCGCTGCCGCGCCGCCTTCAGGTGGGCCTCGCTCAACGTCGCGGCGGTGTCGCCCCAAGCCACCACCGATCCCGACAGCAGCAGGCATTCCGGAAAGTGATCGCGCACCAGGTCCAGGTCGTGCAGCACCGCGATCACGGTGCGGCCCTGTCCATGCAGACCGCACAGCAGGGCCATCAGGTCCTCGGCCGTGTGGCTGTCCACGGCCGCGAAAGGCTCATCCAGTAGCAGCACCGGCGCGTCCTGCACCAGCATCCGCGCAAACAGGGCGCGCTGCATCTGCCCGCCCGACAGCGTGTCCACGCCCCGGTCCGCGGCATCGGCCAGTCCCACGGTTTCCAGCGCCTGCATGCAGCAGTCCAGTTCCTCGCCACCGAACCCGCGCCATCCGCCCACGCGTCGCCAGGCGCCCATGGCCACCAGGTCCAGGACCGTGGTGGGAAACGACCGGTCCAGTTCCGCGGCCTGCGGCAGCCACGCCAGCGCCGATCTCCCGGCGCCCTGGATGCGCACGCTGCCCGTCATCGGGCGCAACACGCCCATGATTCCCTTGATAAGCGTGGACTTGCCCGCGCCGTTGGGGCCGACCACAGCGGTCATGCCGCCCGGCGCGAAACTGCCCGAGACCGAGCGCAGCGCGGGCCGCCCGTGCCAGCCGAACGAGGCGTCCGCCAGCTCGACGGTGATGGGCGCCGCGCTCATCGCGGCCACCAATCCAGTGCCCAGCCGGTCAGCGCCCACAGCACGGCCGCGGCCACCGCGGCATACGCCATGCGGCGCCAGGCGGAAACCAGAAATGCGGACCGGGCGGGCGCGCGTCGGCCGGGCGCGGCGCCGGACCGCGGGGGCAGAAGCGTGAAATGGGACATGGCAGGCAACAGCAGCAAGCGGCAGCGGAGAGTGAACAGCGAGGATTTTATTATGTTATATCATAACTAAACTATGCGGGCCCATCGGCCAGTTCCCGGACCCAGGGGTTTTCTGCTACCTTCCAGGCATCTCGCGCGCGCATCGCGCGCGCGCTTTCCATTTAGATAAAGCCCGCCATGTCCGCTCCGTCCCGTCCACCCCGCAACGACAGCGTAGGCGCTCAGCTCAGCGTCGCCGAAACGCTGTGCGCGCAGCGCGGACGCCGCCTGACCCCCATCCGCCGCAAGGTCCTTGAACTCTTGCTGCGCCATGGCCGCAGCCTGAAGGCCTATGAGCTGCTGGACGCGATGCGCGCCGTTCATCCCGGCGCCGCGCCCCCCACGGTTTACCGCGCGCTGGACTTCCTGATGGACGAAGGCCTGATTCACCGCCTGGATGCCGTCAACGCCTGGAGCGCCTGCCACGACGCCGGTGGCGCGCCGCACGACCTGCTCGTGGTCTGTACCGGTTGCGGCGCCGTCGCCGAAGTCTCCGACCCGGCCATGAGCCGGCAGCTGGCCGAACGCGTTGCCCAGACGGGTTATGCGCTGGCCACGCACGAAACGGAAATCCGCGCGCTGTGCCCGCAGTGCCAAAAGACGCAGCCGGCCGACGCGGGTCACCACCACCATCACCACTGAACGGGGATCCTCCCCCTTTCGTCTCATCCGTTGGATGCGTCCGCCTGGCCGGGACGTTTCAGTGCGGTTACCGGTTGCGCGCCAATGCGCCCTTGAAATGCGGCAAACCGCCCCAAAATAGTGGTATCGCCCCATACTTGACGGCGTACGGCTGCCATCTGGCGGCCACGGCCCCCCGGGTTGGCCCGGGGTTTGCCCCCTGCCCCCGACTGTGCTGTAATCCTGCGTCCGGCCGCTATCGGCGGCTGTCGCAGCCTGTGGCAGACATCTCCGGCAGGGACTGAAAACCCCGTCAGGCGCCGTGTTTCACGCCCCTGACATCACGCTAGCAGCTTCGCCATGAATACCCCGCGCAGTTTGGACAAAATGGTTCCCGTCACCATCCTCACCGGCTTCCTCGGTGCGGGCAAGACCACCCTGCTCAAACGCATCCTGACCGAATTCCATGGCCGCCGTGTCGCCGTCATCGAAAACGAATTCGGGCCGGAAAGCATCGACAACGACCTGCTCGTGCAGGACAGCGACGAAGAAATCATCGAACTGTCCAACGGGTGCGTCTGCTGCACGGTGCGCGGCGACCTGATGCGCACACTGTCCGAGCTGCGCGCCAAGCGCGAAGCCGGCGAACTGAATTTCGAACGCGTCATCCTCGAAACCACCGGCATGGCCAACCCCGGCCCCGTGTGCCAGACGTTCTTCATGGATGACGACATCGCCGAGTACTACCGCCTGGATGCGGTGGTCACGGTGGTCGATGCCAAGCACGGCATGGCCACGCTCGACGAACAACCCGAAGCCCAGAAGCAGGTCGGTTTCGCCGACCGCATCCTGATCTCGAAGAAAGACCTGGTCAACGAAGTCGACTACGAAGCGCTGCGCCACCGCCTGGTTCACATGAACCCGCGCGCGCCGATCACCGCCGTCAACTTCGGCGACGTCGACCTCAAGTCCATCATCGACATCAGCGGCTTCAACCTGAATTCCATTCTGGACATCGACCCGGAGTTCCTGGCCGATGAGCATCCGGACGCCGCGCACAACCATGCCCACGGGCACAATCACGACCATGATCACGGCCACGGCCATGACCACGGTCACGATCATGACCACGACGGCGAATGCGGCGCGCACTGCAATCATGCCCATCATCATCACCCCAAGCACGACGACGAAATCGGCGCGTTCGTGTTCCGTTCCAACAAGCCGTTCGATCCCGCGCGCCTTGAGGAATTCCTGGGCGGCGTCGTGCAGGTCTATGGCCCCGACCTGATGCGCTACA
>JAEYVD010000111.1 GCA_023432075.1 Pseudomonadota bacterium
TTGCGCCTCATGAGCCAGGAGGGCGGCTATCTGCTGTACCTGCGCCAGGAAGGGCGCGGCATCGGCCTGTATTCCAAGCTTGACGCCTACCGGCTGCAGGAGCTGGGCTACGACACCTACACCGCCAACCTGGAACTGGGCCACGGCCTGGACGACCGCGACTACACGCCGGCCGCCCAGATGCTGCGGGCATTGGGCGTCGACAATCTTGAACTGCTGACAAACAATCCCGACAAGCGCACCCAGCTCGAACGCATGGGCATCCGGGTCAGCGGTTGCCGCCTGACGGGCGTATTTCCGAACGAACACAACAAAGGCTATCTGCTGGCCAAGGCGCTGCGCACGCAGCACCGCATCGAACTCGGTCAGACCGAGGAGTGACGAAGCGATACGCCCGGCAGCCCCGCCCGGCATAAGGAGAAACCCTTATACTCTGGGCCGGTCGTTGGGCCGCATTGCCGGCTGCATGGCCGTATCGTTTTGGAATCCCCTATGAATCAACAACATAAAGACCTGTCCGCGCTCGCAAAAGCGTGGCTGTTCGTGCTGGGCGCCTGCATTCTGGCGGCCGGACTCTTTTTCGGCTACCAAGGTGCGCGCCTCGTGGCGCTGAACGGTAGCTGGTATTTCGTGATTTGCGGCGTTGTGCTGGCCATCTCCGGCATCCAGATCGCACGCCGCCGCGCCAGTGGCGGTCTGCTGTACGCGTTGGCGCTGATCGGCACCGCCATCTGGGCGGTGGCAGAGGTCGGCCTGCAATTCTGGCCGCTCGTGTCGCGTGTCCTGGTGTTTGCAGGCTTTGGCATCCTGGTCGCGCTGTCGCAGCCGCTGCTGCGCCGCGCGCAGAACCAGCCGGCCAGCCCCGCACCGTCCCGCATCGCCGCCGCCGTGCTGGCGCTGGCCTTCATTGCGACAGTTGCCGGCATGTTCGTGCCGCACGCGCCGCTCTCGCAAGGCGAGACCCTCGCGCTCAAGCCCGTTGCTCCGGGCCAGGAGCAGAAGGACTGGGCGCATTACGGTAATACCGCCGGCGGGACGCGCTTCGCGGCGCTGGACCAGATCACCCGTGACAACGTCAAGGACCTGCAGGTCGCCTGGACCTACCGCACGGGCGATACGCCCGTCAGCCCCGGCGGCGGCGGCGCCGAAGACCAGCAGACTCCGCTGCAGATCGGCAACCGCGTGTTCCTGTGCACCCCGCACAACAACGTGATCGCGCTGGACGCGACCACGGGCAAGGAACTCTGGAAGGTCGAGATCAACGCCAAGCAGAAGAAGTGGATGCGTTGCCGCGGCCTGGCTTATTTCGACATCGATGCGCCGCTGGAGCAGCCGACCGTCGAAGGCGCGACGCCCGTCAAGGCCGTCAGCCTGGACCCGGGCGCCACCTGCCGCCGCCGCATCCTGATGAACAGCGTGACGCCCGAACTGATCGCGCTGGACGCCGACACGGGCGCGTTCTGCGCCGATTTCGGCAAAGCGGGCCGCGTGGACCTGCGCGCCGGCATGGGCAAGGGCGCCGACAAGGGCGAGTACTACCCGACATCGGCCCCGACGCTGGCCGGCACGACCATCGTGATCGGCGGCCGCGTCGCGGACAACGTCAGCACCGACATGCCTGGCGGCGTGGTGCGTGGCTTTGATGTCATCACCGGCGAGCTGCGCTGGGCGTTCGACCCCGGCAATCCGCAAGACAAGGCCGCGCCGGCCGACGGCCAGACGTACGCACGCTCGACACCGAACGTGTGGGCGCCGATGTCGTATGACGCACAGTCCAACACGGTCTTCATGCCGGTGGGCAGCGCCGCCGTGGACCTGTGGGGCGTCAAGCACACCGCGCTGGACCGCAAGTACGGCGCGTCGGTCCTGGCGGTCGACGCCAGCACCGGCCAGGAAAAGTGGGACTACCAGACCGTGCACGACGACCTCTGGGACTTCGACGTGCCCCTGCAGCCGACTTTCGCGGACTTCCCCGTGGACGGCAAGAACGTGCCCGCGCTCGTCTTCGGCACCAAGGCCGGCCAGATCTTCGTGCTGGACCGCCAGACCGGCAAGCCGCTCACCCGCGTCGAAGAACGCAAGGTGCCGGCCGGCAACATTCCCGGCGAAACCTACTCGCCGACCCAACCCTTTTCGGTCGGCATGCCTTCGATCGGCGCCAACGACCTGAAGGAATCGGACATGTGGGGCGCCACGCCGTTCGATCAGCTGCTGTGCCGCATTCACTTCAAGTCCAAGCGCTACACGGGCCTGTTCACCCCGCCGGGCACCGACGCATCGCTCAACCTGCCCGGATCACTGGGCGGCATGAACTGGGGCGGCATTTCGATCGACCCGGTGAACGGCTACCTGTTCATCAACGACATGCGCGTCGGCCTGGAAGTGCAGCTGGTCGAAGCCGGCGCCAACGCCAAGAAGGGCGACGGCAATGAAGCCGCCGCAATCCAGGGTCCCGTGGCCCTGGCCGGCACGCCTTACGCGATCAACGCCAAGGTGCGATTCATGTCTCCGCTGGAAATCCCGTGCCAGGCGCCGCCGTTCGGCACGCTGACCGCCGTGGATCTGAAGACGCAGAAGATGGTCTGGCAGGTGCCGGTCGGCACCGTTCAGGACACCGGCCCCTTCGGCATGAAGCTGGGCCTGCCGATCCCCATCGGCATGCCGACCATCGGCGGCACGCTCGCCACGCAAGGCGGCCTTGTGTTCATCGCCGCCACGCAGGACTACTACCTGCGCGCGTACGACGCCGGCACCGGCAAGGAAGTGTGGAAGGTCCGTCTGCCTGTCGGCAGCCAAGGCACGCCCATCAGCTACAAGTCGACCGTCGACGGCAAGCAATACCTTGTCATCTCGGCCGGCGGGGCGCGCAACTCGCCCGACCGCGGCGACTACGTGATCGCCTACGCATTGCCCGGCAAGGTGTAAGCCGCGCGGCAACGCAAGTATCTGGGCGCTCCGCGGAGCGCCCATTTTTTTGCAATCTAACCGCTGTGGCGATGCTTGCCAGTCTTGATGAACAAGTCGGAGAATGCCTCCCAGTCGTTCAGATAGACGAAAAGCTCTCCCTCATCGCCTTCACACATCGCCGATCCTCGGCTGCTTTCTTCCCAGAATGTGTAGAACGGGAGGCGACGGATGTCTTCGAGACGCACCAAACGGTCTTTCACGACAGGCAAGCCAAAATAGGTTGTGGTCATTTCCCGAGCCTTGGTGATGTGCGCATTGGCCGCAATTTCCAGCCGGCGGACGCGTGCGCGGTGGGCGGCTAGTGGTTCAACCGATCCTGGACGGACTGGATCAGCGACCGGCGAGAAAAAATCTTAGCCGGGAAGCGAATCGCCAAGAAGAGCTAAAGGCGGTAGTTCGGCCGCACTGCTTCAGGGCGTTCATGCCGAAACGTGGAATCAACCGTTCATCGTGCGCAATTGCCGGCATATGGCCACGCCGGTACCGCCGGCTGCGCCAACTTGCGCGATGGGCAGCAGATCCTTGTCCGGATCGTAGGGCAGGGAAGGGAGCAAATCGCAATGCCTTTTGCTTCATTTCTTGCAGAAGAGTACTGCGGAATATGACGGAGATCGGCGGCTGGGCGATCGATACACTTTCAGGCGGAGACAACTGAAAAAGAGCAACACATGCCTATCGTCACACGCCGCCGCATACTGCTGGGCAGCGCAGTCCTCAGCGCACTGTTTTCGTTCGGGGCTGCCGCGCAAACCGCTTATCCGTCGAAACCTGTCCGCCTCGTCGTCCCGTATCCACCGGGCGCCGCCACCGACGCCATCTCGCGCGCGTTCGCCCAACAACTGGGCACGATCATGGGCCAACCGGTCGTCGTCGAAAACCGGCCAGGCGCTGGCTCTGCCATCGGCATCATGGCCGTCAAGAACAGGCCCGCGGACGGATACACCTTGCTGGTCCACGCCGAAGGCTTCTACAGCGCAAAGATCACGACACCCGCCGCGGATTATGCGTTCTCCGACTTTGAAATCCTGGCGCCGCTGGGCCAGAGCAGCTACGCCTTCATCGTCCCGTCCGACCGGGGCTGGAACCGCCTGGAAGACTTGAAGGGCATTAACCGGGAATTGGACATTGGCGTCGCCGACCTCGGCGTGGGCACATACTCCACGCTTGCGGCGAGGCTGGCTTCAGGGCTGCGGACGCAATACCGTCCCATTCCGTTCAAGGGCGGCGCGGAAGGGCTGACGGCGATTCTTGGCGGGCAGATCGACGGCTACTTCACCACAATTGGCACCACCCAAAGCGTCAAGGACAATCCGCACGTCAAGGTGCTTGCCTATACCGGCCGCGCAGGAAGCGTCAGTCATTTGCCCGGGGTGAAGACGTTTGCCGAGCTTGGCGTGCCGAACATGGTGTTCCACAGCAGCTATAGCGTCGCGGCGCGAAGCGGCACACCGGAGCCCGTCAGGACGAAGCTGGCAGAGTTCGTGCGGCAGGCTGTCACGTCAGCGGCGATGGAAAAGGCGCGACGCGATTTGTATTTGGAGGGGTATGTAGGGTCGTTGGACGACTACAAGCGGGAACTTGAGGGGTTGGCCGATGAGTTTGCGGAAAGCGCCAAGGGGCAGAAAATGGAGTAGCTGGATCCTTGGTATGGACGGAATAGTCCGCAGACATGAATTTGGTCGTGCTTTTTCCGAATTGCCACGGGGCGGAGCGTGAGCCGTCACACAACTTCATGGCCGGCCGGTAGGCCATGAAAGTGGTAGTCCACCGTTTAAGGACTAGAGATTGGTAGTGAAGGTAGCCTTTCGCCCAGTGTGCCGCTCAATTGCAGATGTACTCGGAGGTGTTGCACGGACGCGCCAGCCGTCGTCGTCGCGCTTGATGCAGTGGGCGACGCAACACCGTGGATCTTTCATGACCGTCGCCCCCCCCCTTGCGTGTTGCGTGCGGATGTCTAACTGATCGTTTGTCGCCCCGAACAGGGGGGAGAGGCCACTGTTGGCATTCGCCGAAAGGCCATTGGTGTTTGGTCGTCGGTCTTCTGCAATGTCCGCATTCGACCCTGAAGCAGACAGCCACTTAAGAAACAGCAAAGCGAAGCGACCGCGGCGAGCATCGTTAATTCCACGCGGGTCATGCCCTCTCGCATCGAGGAGCGCGCACGCTCTTGCAGATGGTGACATTTATAGGGCCAGAGTGTCAGTGTGATAGCTACTCAGCCCGCCCTTGTGTGCCACGCTTACCACCGCCGTGTTCGGACATTGTTTCAGCAGCAACTCATAAAGAGCCGATTCGCTGGCCGCGTCTAGCGCGGACGTTGCCTCGTCGAGGAAGACATATTCAGGGCGCTGAATGAGCGCACGGGCAAAAGCGAGCTTTTGTCGTTCGCCAGGTGAAAGTCGCCGCGTCCAGTCACGTTCGCACATGAGGTCTGGTTCGAGAGCGCCTAGCCCAACCGAATGTAAGGCATGCCGGCATATGTCATCAGGTACGTCTTGTTCTGATGCTGGGTAGCTCAGGCATTGGCGAAGGGTCCCGCATGGCAGATAGCTCTGTTGCGGCAGAAACAGCATTCGGCTGCGGTCCGGCCCCGATATGACGCCGCTGCAGTACGGCCAGAGGCCCGCCAGCGCTCGTAGCAATGTGCTCTTGCCTGCGCCCGATGCACCTGTCAGAAGCCACCGCTGGCCGGGCTGAATGGTCCAGGACAACGGATCCACCAACGGAGTTCCATCGGGCGAACGTACGCTTAGTGAACGGACCCGCAGGCCAGGCCGCCGGCTGTGCCGCCTGCGCAAACTTCCCCGCCCGCTGCCTGCATCAAGCGCGCTATCCAGTTCGACCAGGCGGCGGCAGACCGAGCGCAACAGCGCCAGCTCCTTGTATTCGTAGATGAACCACGAGAATGCCGTCCGTACCCGCATGAAAGCCTGTACCAACTGGATCAGTCCACCCAATGAGAGGACGCCCGCGAAGAACCGGGGACCGCAAAGCAGGTAGGGCACCATCGCGCCGATCTCGGTGTAGCTTCGATCAGCCAGGGTGATGCGCTTGGTGTAGGTCATGATGTGCCGCCAGTTCGATCTGATGGCGTCGAACCGCTGGCGCAGGCCAATGCGTTCGGCCTGCGCGCCTCCCAACAGCGCGATCTGCTCGCCGTGTTCCCGTACGCGGACCAGCAGGAACCGGAAGTCCGCTTCGCTCTGCTGTTGGCGGTAGTCGACAGTCACCATCCGCCGGCCCAACCATTCCATCGTCACCGAGCCGAGCAACGCATAGAGCAGTGCCGCCCACAGCATGTAGCCGGCAATCTCAATGTCCCGGCCCGCCAGGGACACGGTGATCACGCCGGATAGTTCCCAGACGATGACCGAGAACGAAACGAGGTTCGCGGTGTTCTTCAGCAGCTTCAGGAACAAGTTCAGGACATTCGACGCAAGCCACTTGAGGTCTTCGGCGATGCGCTGATCAACGTTCTCCATGGCGCCGTCCAGCGAGATGCGCCAGTGTGCGTCCTGGCCCAGCCATCGTTCCAGGAATGATCCGGTCAGCCAGCTTCGCCAGCGCATTTCCAGTGATTGCACGGAATACGCGCGCCCCGTCTCGACCAGCACGCCCACGAGCGCAAGCATCGCCAATTGCCCCAGCAGGAGCCAGAACGCCGCCAGATCCTGGGCGGCCAGCGTGTCGTAGAAGTCCTTCTGCCAATACGTGATCAGGACAGCCCGATAGACGAGCAGGAAATCCAGCGCAATAACGAGGACCAGCAGGCCGCGCGCCGCCCAGCGCTCCTCCGACCGCCAATACGCGCTGATCAGGCGCCAGACGGCCCGCAGGTAGGCGGCGCGTGGGTGGGCGGCGGCCGGCGGGGCGTCCTTGGCGTTCATCATGGGGCGGCGTCAGTACTGGGCGCGAAGCGTCATCATGACGTTGCGAGGCTCGCCGTACGTGTTGTACGAATTGAGCCCGCCCAACCGGGTGTAGTACGTGCGGTCAAACAGGTTGTTGGCATTGAGCTGCAGCGTCATGTGCCGATTGAATCGATAGCTGGCCATCGCGTTGGCCACTGCGTAGCCACCCTGGCGCCGCATCGCCGCCTGGCCGGAACCGGCCGCGCTGCCGCTGGCAACGTTCAAGCCCAGGCCGAAGGAAAAGCCTTCAAGCGGACCCGAAGCGAAGTGTCGTACCCCCCACAACCGGGCGCTATGCTTGGGCTCCCAGGTCTGAAAGGGCAACCCCTGATTGTTGGGATCCTTCATGTACTTCGAGCGCGAGTAGGCGTAGCCCAGCTGGAGTTCGTAGCCCGGGGCGGGGCGTCCGACCAGCTCGAATTCCCAGCCTCTGCTGCGCACCTCACCGGCATTCAGATAAAAGCCGTTTCCATCGGCGAATGCGCGGTTCGTGTCGCGCAGTTCATAGATGGCCGTGGAGGCCTGTAACTGGCCGTCGAAGAATTCGGCCTTTGCTCCGAATTCGATCTGCTCTCCCTCGCGGGGATCGAGGGTGCTGCCGTCAGACTTGAGCGACGTCGTCGGGACAAACACGCCCGCGTAGCTGCCGTACACCGTCAAGTTGTCGGTCAGGTCGTACAAGACCGCGCCGGATGGGGTGAAGTGGCTGCTTTCCCGCGCGCCTTGCCTCCAATTGCCCGGCACCGACGGCGAAGCGTCGCGCGATTTGTCGTTGAACCAGCTCAATCGTCCGCCCAGCACCACTGTCAGCGGATCGGTCACGCTGATGCGCATCGAGCCATAGACACCCCGTTGAGACGTCTGGCTTGCGCTGCCCTGGTCGTAGGTGGCATGCAGTTCCGGCACAAGATCCGCACGGTCGAACGGGATGGTTCCGTTCGGGTCGGTTGGCCAGTAATCCGGCCGTTTCCAGCCGTAGCGCTCGTAGCCCAGCCGGTATCGCTCATAGTTGAAGCCGAACAGGACTTCATGTTTGCGGTTGAACAGATGCACGGGACCGTTTGCATACAGGTCCGCCGCATCGCGGGTATGCGAAAAGTCGCCGACGCGGCGGCGATAGCGCACACCGTCATTGACGCGGCTCACACCGGTCGTGACATACGCGTCCTTGAAGAACTCGTCCTGTTCCCGATGGCTGAGCTTCCCAACCATTGACCAGCCGGCGCCGAAGCGGTGCTCGATTTCTGCGGTGGCCTCACGGGTGTTCCAGCTTGACCTGCCCCAATCGGGCGCAAGGTTGGTGCTGCGCGGCGCGTCGATGAGTTCACCGGTTTCCCAGGCCGGCAGGCCCATCGACGAGGCCCGGGTCTGGTCGTCTTGGGCGGCCAAGGCCAGCGACAACGTGGTGGCGGGCGTCATGTCCCATTCCACGGTGCCGTATGCCAGCCACCGCCGGTTGTCCGTGGTGTCGTAGAAAAACTCGCGGTCCGTGGCGGCCAGAACCGCACGAGCGCGCACCGAGCCCGCGTCATTGAGCGGGCCGGTCACGTCGATGTCGGCCTGCCGGCGGTTCCAGGAACCGGCGCTGACCGAGCCCGACAGCGCGAATGCGGGCAGGGCGCGCTTGCGCACCAGGTTGACCACGCCGCCCGGTTCGCCCGACCCCATGAATAGTCCAGTCGGCCCGCGTTGGACCTCGATGCGCTCATACATGGCCAAGTCGAACTGCTGCACGCCGGAGAGGCTTCGATATGCAGGGATGCCGTCGTACGCGACGCCCATGCTGTAGCCGCGGGAGTAATACTGGCTTTGGCTCGAATCATTGGCGATGACCGTCACACCCGTCACCTGCTTCATTGCGTCGTCGACCGTGGTCAAGGACTGATCCCGGATGCGTTGTGAGGTGATCGTCGAAATGGACTGGGGAATCTCACGCGGACTGAGCGGGATTTTTCCTACCGTCGATATGTTGCTGGCGTAGTCATCACGTTCAAGCCCGTGTCCTTGCACTTCGACAGGGGCGAATACGTGAGGCGGCTGCGGGGTGAAGGGCGTTTGCGCCAGTGCGTTCGGGTGAACTGTCCACAAAAGGATCAGCGTCAATGCAAGTTTGTGAGGCGTCTGCGCCGATGCGGGTGTTGTCGACGTCGCGCGGCTTCGGACCTGGGTCCGGCAATTACTGTGCTTCATGTTTTCCTGACGATCATGTACCGGGCATGGCTCACCGGCCGCGCACCGCCGAGCCACGCGTGGGCGGCGTCAGGCAGCGCATCGGAAAGCGGAAACCATGCCGCGTTGCGGCATTGCGATGGAGGCTGTTCAGCGCGACGCGCTCAGGGAGCGCCCTTGCGCGCGGCCAGACCGGACACGGAGCGACCGGTGGCCAGGCAACAGCCATTGGAGAGAACGATCAGGAAAGAGGAGGGGCTCGCACGGGCGCGCGCAGCCATTGGGGCGTGCTGGGATAGGCCGGCCCGGCATCGGCGGATGAGTAAACTAGCTGGTCATCGCCAACTGGCAATAGAAGAAGCGCCGCGGCCAGCACGACGGGCATCGACATGCCAATCTTGCAGAAATGGCATTGCTGCATGCGCGGGGTCTGGTCGGGCGTAGTTTCAGATCCGTCCGCAGCGACGTCCATCATTAACGACAGCATGCCGCTGGTGGTGCACAGCACGACCGAGATCTGCCGACCTTGCGCAGCGTTCCAGGCAGCCATGGCGCCGGACGCGGGACCTTGGAAGGCCAGCGCGCACAACAGAATGGAAGCGATGAAACGTAGCCGTGCTCGGCACCAATGCAGCATGCGCAAAGTCTACGTGAGGTGCGTCGCGGCGAAGTTGCGTTAGCGCAAGCACAGTAGCAGGTCGGCGAGTATGACAGCGATCGATGGTGTTCGCCGTGTCCGCGTAGCGCTCTCCGCCGCACGCGCGCGAGATTTGTAGGCAATAGTTGGGTTCTATTTCATAATTTGCCTTGTCCTCTAGACCGCGTCATGTACACGCCGCGCGAGCCAATCGGACACGGCTCAATAACCACCTACGGATTACGTTGTGTACGCATATCGCAAGAATCTTGCAGTTTTCCTTGTTTCAATCGCCGCCACATTCGCATGCTTGACCGCCTCTGCCAACCCCTCCGACGCCGACGCGGCCGCGAAGGCTATGCGGGACATTTGGGATAAGCCAGAGGCGCCGCTGGTCGTCGAGCCCGTCTCCGTCGAGGGCGACTACGCCTTGGCTGGCTGGGTGCAACTGGAGCGTGGCGGCCGGGCATTGCTGCGTAAGATGCACGGCCAATGGCGGGTGCATGTCTGCGGCGGCGACGGCCTCAAAGACGCGGACGCCCTCGTCATGGCGGGGATGACGCCCGATGCGGCGCGCAAGCTAGTGGCCGCGGCTTCGAAGGCGGAAGAAAAGCTCCCGGACGCCCAACGCCGTAAATTTGCCTTGTTCGGCCAAAATATCGTGGTTGACCCCGCACACGGGGCGCATTGAGCGTCCTTCGACTTGGAGAGTTTCATGTACAAAAAAATGTTGATTGCCGCATTGCTGGCCGCAGCTCCCCATTTGGTGTTGGCCCACGCGCACGCTGGCGCGTCGTCACCGGCCAAGGACGCCGTTATCAAGACGACGCCGCCCACCGTCAGTTTGACCGTCACTGAAGGCCTGGAAAGCGCGTTCTCTTCGCTGACGCTGGTCGACGCATCGGGCAACCCAGTTCAAACCGAAAAATCAAAACTCTCACCCGGTGACGACAAGACAATGGTGCTGCCGATCGGACGGCAACTTCCTGCTGGTGTTTACACGGTCAAGTGGCAGGCGTTGTCCAAGGATGGCCACAAGACGCAAGGGTCCTGGTCGTTCACCATCAAGCCCTGACGCCTGATGCTCACCGCGTTTGCGCTATGCCGCTTTGTGGCCTACGCGGCGTCCGTCGTGCTCTTTGGCGCCTGCGCCATGCTGGCCTTGACCGCATCGCGAACCGTGAGCCTGGCGGTCGATGCCCGACTGGGCCGGACGTTACGGTGCGCGGCGATCGTCGGCGCATTGTCGGTGCTATTTCTGTTGCCGCTGCTGACAGCCAGCATTGCCGAAGACTGGCACGCCATGGCGAACGTCGGCATGTTGTCGACCGTCGCATTCGAGACCCGGTATGGTCAGGCCTGGTGCCTGCGAATGGTTGCCGTGCTTCTAGTGCTGGCCGTGTTTCTGACGCTGCGCGCGGACAGGTGGGCGCTGCGTACGGCCACGGCAGGCATCGCGCTGCTTCCACTGGGCCTGAGCGGCCATGCGGCAATGAATGACGGCTGGCCGGGCGTCTTGCACGCAGCCGGCGATATGCTTCACGGCCTTGCGGCCGCCTTCTGGCTTGGTGCGCTGCCGGTTTTCCTGGTGCTTCTGGACCTTTGGCGCGAGCCCGCCCGCCGCAAACAGGTCACCTTCGCCCTGATGCGACTCTCCCGAATTGGGCATGTTGCCGTGGCGGTGCTGCTGGCGAGCGGGGCACTGAACGCGTGGATGATCTTGGCTCCGAGCGGTCTCGACTTCAGTTCGCTTTACGCGCAACTGCTTGCAGTAAAGGTTGTGCTTGCGGCCGCTATGGTGGTGCTGGCGCTGGTCAATCGCTACCGATGGGTCCCGCGAATCCGTGGCACCCCAGACCTAGCGCTTTGCGAGATGCGTCGCAACACCATCCTGGAATGTGCGGCCGGCGCGGCAGTTCTCGCGCTGGTCGGGCTTTTGGGGCTGTTGCCGCCGCACTGATCGTGCACGCGCGGCGGCTCCGTTTTCCGGCCAAAGGGACTTCTATGTCGGCAGGCGGCAGACTTCGTCCTGACCTTTGGCGATGTCTTCGAGCGCGCCCATATCGGCGATCCGCAAATGCCTGCCCTGGATGTCGATGATGTCTTCCCGTGTCAGGATGTTCATCAGTCGGCTGACGGTTGCCAATGTCATGCCCAACATGCTGGCGATATCGCTGTAGGTAACCCGTAAAGAGAAGCTGTCCGATGCGTACCCGAGCGCGGCGTGCCGCTTGCCAAGCTCAAGCAGAAACGCCGCAATTCGCTGGCCGGAGCGCATCCGGGTCTGAGCCACCAGCTTCTGAAGACGGATGAGCTCTCCGCTCATGAATCCCCGGATCTGAGACTGGATTTGCGGGAATTGCGGCGTCAGGGCGTCCAGCGTGTCCAGCCGTATCACGCACACCTCGCTTGATTCCAGCGCGGTGGCGGTCATGCCGTGGCGGCGTTCGAACAGCCCTGAGAAGCCTACGAGATCGCCAGGAATGTGGATGCCTGCTACCTGAGCGGGGCGATTCTGGTCTGTCCAGTGCGTCTTCAGCGAGCCGGCGCGCACGGCAAAAACCGCGTGGTGCGTGTCGTGCTGGCTGAATAGCACTTCACCTTTTTTCAGGCGGACACGGGTATCAATGCAGTCGCTCAGGCTTGCAACCTCGGGTTCGCTCAGGCGTCGCGGCAGGCAGCAATCGCGAAGCCGACAGTCGGTGCAAGTGACGCTGGGTTTATATGGAAGGGAGACCGAGGGCTCCACGGAAGCAAAAAAAGTCATCGTCATACGCGTTGGCTCGCTATGAAGGGGATGACGGCGACGCGCAACGAAGCGCGTCCCGCCGAGCAGCTTGCGGGATTCGATGGAACACCCCGCCGAGCGGGGCTTCACGCTGGCGCGCTACAGGGTGCCGTTGAGACCGCAGTCGCAGCCCACTGACACTGGGGCCGCCATGGCCGGCGTGGATGCTAGCGGCGCCGCGCTGTTCATGTACACGCCTGCCCATACCGTCCAGAGCAGCGCGCCCGTCACCGCGAGCAGCAGGCCGCGCCGGGCGCCCCGGGGGGAGTAATAGCGCTTCATGGCATTCCTCCCAATTGTGACGAGACAAGCCAAAGCGACAGTGCAATCAGTGCGCCGATGTTCAGGTGCGTCAGCACCTTCATGAGGGTGTCAAGACTGGCCATGCAAACTCCTGAATAGAGTCGATCAACTACCGATCATCCGACGCGGCTTCAGTGGGACTGCGCGTTCGTGGACGACATGCGATTTATGAGCGAGGCGTGTTCAGGCTTGCGAGGGCGGGGCGCGCGGCGGTGGGCGCCAACGGCTGTCGACGATGTGGGCTGGCGGCGAGCCTGCATTAGCAAGGGTAACGCCCTTGGCCAGATGCCCGTCGAGTCGATGAGCCGGCGGCACGAGGCCTGGCAGTTGATGCTGGGTCAGGCAGAAGCCGCAATGCACCGCGTCGATGGCGGTGGCGGGCGAGGGCGGTGCCGAGTCCGGTTCACCCTCGATACCTTCGGTGGTGACTTGCCGCAACCCGCCTGCGGTGCAGACCTCGACATAGGAAAGAGACTGCTCCGCGCTCGCCCGGACGATGATCTGCGCCCAGGAGGGCGCCAGCGATCCGAAGAGGATCGCGGCCACGGTGAACCACAGCAGCGCGGTAGCGCGTACCGTGATGAGGTGTAGGCCGGAGGACCGGCGCCGTTTGAAGGCAGTCATGGTCGCGGGCAGTGAAGCGGACTCAGTGCTGGTGGCCCTTGCCGCCGTGTTGTCCCGCCTCGGCGGCCGGGGTGTTCAAGGGCCGCACTTCGGCTTGAACCGTGACTTCGGACTTCTTTTTGGCGGCGTCCTCGAACGTCAAGGTGATCGGCACCTTGTCACCCGTTTTCATCTGGTTCGACAACTGCATCAGCATGATGTGATAGCCGCCCGGCTTCAGATCAACGGCGCTGCCGGCTGGTAACTCGATGGCCGGGACCTGCCGCATCTTCATGACGTCGTTCTGCATCGCCATTTCATGGACTTCGACGACGCTGGATGCTGGCGAAGCCGCGGAGACGAGCTTGGCCGGCTCCTTGGAAGTCAGACGCATGAAGGCGCCGGTCGCGCGCTGCTCTGGCACGGTGGCCCGGATCCACGCATCGTCCACCGCTACAACGGGTTGCGCGATGGCGGTGTTCAGCGAAAGGGCGAAGGTCGCCGCGAGCATGGAGGTCTGGATGTAGGGTTTCATTGATCTTCCTTGAGGTGAGTGGGTGCGCGTCTGGAATGCCCTAATAGCGCATCTGGACACCGGCGTAGACGCCGCGGCCATTGCCCGGTTCAAACAGCGCGGAGTCCTGCGTCGCGCGGTCCGTCGTACTGGCGCTGGCGATGTACTTGCGGTTGGTAAGGTTCCGTCCTTCAAGATAGAAGCTGTAGCGCGCGTTTTCCCAGCCAATACGCGCGCCAAGTAGCGTGTAGGACGCGGTTTTCAACGTGTTGGCGTTGTCCACGAAGTACGCTTGAGGCACCCATTCGACATTGGGGCCAACATAGAAGCCGGACGGGTGCTTGTAGAGCACCTCGGCCCGCAGGTAGTGACGCGGCACGCCAGGAATGCGGTTATCGCCCCAGGTCTTGTCGTTGTCGAAGCGGAAGTCGCTGAAGGTATAGGCCGCGTTCAGGACCAGGCCGTCGGTTTGCGCACCGTCTTCGAACAATCCATTCAGGAAGGTCCAGTTCATGCCCGCTTCCAGGCCTTGATGAATCGAGCGGTCAAGGTTGACGGTCTGCCCGCAGATGTCCCACGGGGTGCTTACGCACTGGAACTCGTCCTTGATCCAGGCGCGATACAGGGACACGTCCCAGCCAATGTCACGCTTCTGGCCGCGCGTGCCGATCTCGAGCGTCGTGGCGCGCTGGGGCTTCAGGCGGTCCAGATCGTTGGCCGTCGAAAAGTTCATGTCGCCGAACGTGGGCGGTTCCGCGCTGCGCGACACGTTGGCATAGACCTGCGACTGCGAGTCGACCTGCCACAGCACGCCCAACTTGGGATTGAAGAAGTCATAGCTCTTTTCACCCGTGCGGATGGTCGGTTCGCCGCCGTTGTAGCGGTCGCGACGGTCGCGGTTGGCGTACAGGTACTGCGCGCCGGCGATCAAGGACACCCCGGGGACGATGTCGAACGCGTTTTCGCCGTAGAGGGTCAGGTTGTCCGATCGGTCCCGCGTGCTGGAGAGCTTTTGGCCTTTTTTGCCGCCCGTGTTGACATAGTTGTTGGCATCCACAGTGCCCGCCGACCAGGTCATGCCCAACGTGAAACGGTTGTCATGCCCTGCGAGCTGGGAGTTGTTGGTGACGCGTGTGTAGGCGCCATAGTCGTCGTAGTCGTTGTCCAGGTATTGATAGATCGGATGCTTCAGGTGAGTTTGCGAGTACCAGGCGCCAAATTCGTACTGAGTGTCGCCGCGCACAATGACGGTCCGGTTGGCTAGACGGGCGCCGTCCACATTGCGCTGCCAATCGTTTTCGACGTTCTGGGGCGCCGCTTTGCGCGGATCGTTCAGGGCTTGCTCGCGGGTCACGGCCCCAGGAATCTCCTGGCGCACGCGCATTGCAGACATGAAAAAGCGCGTTTCGGCCGTGTCTGAAAGCCGCCAGCCAATGCTGCCGTTCAGGCGCTGGGCATCGCCGCTGCTCTGCTCGCGATAACCATCCTGACGTTGCCAGGAGCCGGTGATGAAGCCATCGAGGCGATCTTGCGCAAAGCCCGTGGCGGCCTGGGCGCGCCACCATCCAAAGCTGCCGGTGTCGACTCTGCCCTGGAAGGTGTTGGCGTCGCGTCCGGTGGGTGAGACGAAATTGATGGCCCCCCCCAGTGTGCTCGCGCCGAAGCGCAGCGCGTTCGCCCCTTTATAGACTTCGGTGTACCGGTAGGCCGTTGGGTCGATCCATTGAAAATCGCTGCTGCCGTCGGCATTGGTCAGCGGAACCCCATCTTGGTAGAGGTTGATCCCCCGCAGGTGGTAGTACCGAGATAGTCCCGAGCCGCGGATCGACAGACGGGTGTCTGCGCCCCATTTTGGTTGCGCAAACACGCCAGGGGTGTAGTCCAGAATGTCCTTTATCGTCGACGCCTGGGTATCGCGCCACTGGGGGTCTCCCACGACCTCGACGCCACCCGGAATCTCCTGAATCTGTTCACGGGCCTGCGCGGTGGTGGGCACGGTGAGGCTCGGGTTTGGCTCTCCCTGCACTTGAATCGGGGCGAGCGTGGGCGTCTGAGACTGCGCCACCGCGCACAATGGCGCCAGCGCAGCCAAAACAGCGGCAAAACCGGCTTTCAGCTGTATGCCATCGGCGCTAATGCGAGGCGGCGGGGTATGGGTATGGCAGATCACGACTTTTCCTGGGTGTAGCTTGTTGTTCGCCAGATGTGGCGTTGGTTGTTGTTATGCGACCGAAACACATGCGCGTGTCAAAGCGATCGACGCCACATGGCTATCCAGCCCTGCGACGCGGCGGCCGAAGGCGGGTTGGAGAGTCTTGGCTTGTGCGGCAATGCCGTAGGCAGGCGAACTTCTCAGCCGCACGCCAGTTAGGCAACGCGGCGGGAAGATTGGCTACGTTGATGCAGGAGGGGGAAAGGCAGGCCCTATCAGGCGCGGATCAGCGCGGCTGAACCAGACACGAGCGGGAAGGCGTGGCGGCCAGAACCTCGGCATCGACGGGCACCATGGCATGCGCTGAAGCAGCGCGACGCACGGGCGGCGATCAGCCGAGAAAGGAGGGAGGCGCTCGGGATCCGAGAGGCGGACCTTGCGCGGGTAATGCAGGAAGCGCGCGGGAAACTTCGAACTGAACCGGCGGCGAGGCTTGTATCGGCAGCGCTACCGCCGGTGCGGACACGGGCGGGGCCGCCGCCACATGTGTCAGCAGACCGAAGGGGCAATCCATTCCCGAGGCTGCGTTGTCGCCGTGATTTTTGGCGTCGGAGCTGTCGTCGGCGAGCGACACGGAGATCGTCGAGACCGTACCAGCCGCAGTACAGAACGTCAGTTCAATACGGCCCTTTTCGAGCGCGCTTGCGGCCGGCATATAGCCGGCCGGCACCAGGCCACGAACCGTGAATGCCAGCAACAGCATCCACAGCACCACACGGGCGTGCCTGAAAGTCAGCGCGAAGGTTGAGCCCGACGGGGCGTTTGCGGCCATGGCGGCATTCTAAAGCATGTCGCTTGCAATCTGAATAGGCACCACTTCTCCGTCGGGCGTCACCTTTCAACGATCAAGGCTTCGCTGGGGTACGCTTGGTCGCGTTCGCAAGCGCTTCGGCCTTCTTGGTGAACTCCGACGCCATATCGAGCATTGCGGCTTTGACAGCGGGTGGCGCGGTCTTCATGGAACCCGCATTGAATGGCGGGTCCGGGTCGTACTCGCTCATCAGTTGCGTGCACTCCGCGTAAGTTCGGTCCCGCAGCTCAGCGACCATGGCTAAGCCGAAGTCCAGGCCCGCCGTCACGCCGGCGCCGGTGATCCGATTGCGGTCCCGCACGACGCGGGCGTCCGTAGGGATTGCGCCGAACCCGGCGAGCGCGTCGCGGCAAGACCAGTGGGAGGTGGCCTTGTACCCGTCCAGCAGACCGGCGGCACCCAGCACCAGTGATCCAGAGCACACGCTGGTGATGTACTTCGCCCGAGCCCCGCGGTCGGCCATGAAAGCGAGCGTCTGCGGATCCGTGGCGGCCGTCAACGTGCCGTCCGTGCCGCCCGGCGCGAACAGGACGGTCACGTCGCGAGGGCAGGTATCAAACGTTGCCGAGGGCACGACGGTCAGGCCAGCGTCGCTCGTGACAGGTTCAAGTGTCTTGGAGACGATGTGGATGGTGGCGCCCATCAAAGCGCCGAACATGCAATGAGGGCCAACGAGATCCATCACCGTCATGCCGGGATAGACCAGCATGGCGATCTGTTCGTCGCCCATCCATGGCACGTCGTCCATGCCCCAGGTCTGGTCCCCGTGCGTGGCGCCAGAAGATGCAGTGGCCGCGCGGGCAGGCATCGCCGCGAGGAGGGGCGCGATCAGCGCGGAAAGGGCCAGGTTGCGGCGTTCTATGTCGATCATGGCGTTTCTCCTAGAACCGGGCGGTCAGCGACAGGTATGCGGATCGGGGTTGCACAGGCATCACGACAGGCGAACTCAGGTATTGGTAGGTATCGAATACCTTGCGGTTCGTGAGGTTGAATGCGGACAGCGCGACCGTGTACGGGCCGAACTCATACGCAGCCTGCGCGTCCAGAAGCGCATACCCTGGTACGGACACGGTATTGGGTAGCGTCAGCTCGCGGGCGCTGACCGCCGTGACACCCAGCCCAAACGACAACCCTTTAGCCACGCCATCCAGCACGCGGTAGCGACCGGCAAGGCGGCCGCTGTGGCGCGGCACCCGCGGCAACCGCGATCCGACGTCGATAGAGGAATCGCGCGTCACTTCCGCCTGCGTGTAGGCATAGTTGGCCAGCAACGAGAAGGCCGGGGTCAGCTCCCAGACCAGGTCGGCTTCCAGTCCGCGCGCGCGTTGCTCGCCCGTCTGGATCGACATCCCGAAGTTTGCGGGATCCGGATCGGCCGTCGTGACGTTGCGACGGGTCTGCTCGAAAAGGGCAACGGTGCCTGAGAGGCCGAGATCGCGCAGGGCGAGCTTTACCCCTGCCTCGTAGTTTCGGGACGTTTCCGGCTTTGGGGGCTCCAGGCCCATGAAGTTGAAGGCGCCTCGAAAGCCCGTCGCGTAGGCGGAATAGACCGAAACGCTGTCCGTGAGGTCGTACGTCAGACCCAGGCGGGTGGTCGCGCGGTGATAGGTTTCGCGCACGTCCTGCTCTTGCTGGCGCAGATTGAGCTGGTTAAGCCTGAGCGAGCCCAGGAAATGGAGCCGCCCGTAGGTGGCCTGATCCTGCAGGTAGACGGCCGTGGTCTCGTACCGGTTGGTTTGGCCGAACGCGATATCCGGCACCGCGCCGTAGTCCAGACCGTACGCCGGATTGGCAAGGTCCAACTCGCCAATGGGTTCGGCGTTGGACATTGCTGAGTAGAACCGGGTCAGGTCATAGCTGAACCCCGCCATGAGCGTGTGACGCCCGCCAAGCGCCTGATATGTGTTTGAGACGTTTGTATCGAATGTGGTTTCCCTAACCTGCGTGGGGATATACAGCTTGAAAATCGGGTAGACGGTGGGCGACGCGGGATCGGGCGGCGAGAGTTCGGGATAGATAAAGCTCCCGTAGTCGCGAACGCGACTGTCCACATATTGGCCGCTGACGTTCAGCTTCGTGCCCCCAGCGAAGCGATGCGTGAAATCGAGCCCCGTTATCTGGTTTTCGATGGTCGTTCGGGGTTGGCCGATCGTTGCGCCCGGATAGGCGTTCCTGTCCAGGGCGCCCGCCAAGGCAGGTTCCGCCGGCAGGCCGGAATACTCGCGCAGACTGCGCTTGTCGTACTGGCCGCGCAACAGCAGCTCGCTCTGCGGAGAAATCTTGAACAGTAGGCTAGGCTGAACCGACCATCGACGCCCCTCGACGTGGTCGATCCAGCTGCCGTTCTCCTGGTATTCGGCAGCGATGCGCGCGGCGACGCGATCACTCAGCGGGACGTTCAGGTCGACATACGGGTTGGACGTCGAGTCGCTACCCACACGCATCCCGAGGGTGCCGCCAAACTCGAATTCTGGGCGCTTGGACACGACGTTGATCAACCCGCCCAGCGGCGCGCCCAAGCCACCGCCGTACAGCGTGGACGTGGGGCCCTTGATCACTTCAATACGATCCACGCTGACCAGGCTGTTGGGATCGAAGGAG
>JAEYVD010000120.1 GCA_023432075.1 Pseudomonadota bacterium
CTGATTCACCGGCATGCCGGGCATGTTGTGAATGCCGAAGACCGCATCGCAGGGAAACTTGTCGAACAGCCCGTCCTGCATCATGGCGCGCGCGCCGGCGTTGCCGCCTTCCTCGGCCGGCTGGAAGATGAACACCACGGTGCCGTCAAAATTGCGATGCGTCGACAGATACTGCGCAGCGCCCAGCAGCATCGTCGTGTGCCCATCGTGGCCGCAGCCGTGCATGCGCCCGCTGATCGTGGACTTGTGGGCAAACCGGTTGTGCTCCGGCATCGGCAGCGCATCCATGTCGGCGCGCAGGCCGATGGTCTTGCCGCCGCTGCCGGCGCGCAGAATGCCCACTACCCCGGTTGTCCCCAGCCCCGTGTGGACTTCCAATCCCCAGCCGCGCAGGCGCTCGGCCACCAGGTTGGAGGTGCGCGTTTCCTGAAACGCCAGTTCGGGATGCGCATGGATATCGCGCCGCAGCGCCGTCAGGTCCCCGTGTACGCGTTCGATTTCGGCAATGGTTTTCATGGCTGTGGATAAGCTGTCTGGGTGGATGGATGGCGCAGGCGCGAAAGGCCAGCTGGTGCGGGAATTCTCGCGCCGCCGCGCGCCCCGCGTCCAGCCCTTTTTCGGCGCAGGTCAGGCGCCATCGTTCAAATGGCAGGCGCTGAACTGCCCTGGCGCGATTTCCCGCAGGAGCGGGCGTTCCGTTTTGCAGCGCGGCATCGCGTGGGGACATCTGGGGTGAAACGCGCAACCAGAGGGCGGATCCAGCGGCGAGGGCAGCTCGCCGCGAATGGGTTGATAGGCGCGGCGCCCGGGCGTCAGCGTGGGCAGCTCCTTGAGCAGCGCCTGCGTATAAGGATGGTTGGCGCGCGCGAAGACCGTATCGGTATCGGCCAGTTCGACGATGCGTCCCAGATACATGATCGCCACGCGGTCCGAAATGTGGCTCACGACGCTGAGATTGTGGCTGATGAACAGATACGTCAGGTCCAGGTCCGCACGCAGTTGCTCGAACAGGTTCAGCACCTGCGCCTGGATCGACACATCCAGCGCAGCCACGGCCTCGTCGCAGACGATCACTGAAGGCTTGAGCGCCAGCGCCCGCGCAATGCCGATGCGCTGGCGCTGGCCGCCCGAGAACTGATGGGGGTAACGCTGTGCAAAGCTTGGATCCAAGCCCACCTGACGCATTAGCCCGGCCACGTACTCCAGCTTGTCGCGCGAGGCAATCAGGCCGTGCGCCGCAGGCGCTTCCCCGATGATGTCGCGCACCCGCATGCGCGGATTCAGGGACGCGTACGGATCCTGAAAGATCATCTGCACGCCCAGCTCGTACGCGCGCCGCTCCGCGCCCTTCATGGCATGCACGGGCCTGCCCTGATAGTGCACCTGGCCGGCAGTGGGCGGCAGAATGCCCGACACGATGCGGCCCAATGTGGATTTTCCACAGCCCGATTCGCCGACGATGCCGATCACTTCGCCGGGCCTGACCGCCAGGTCGACGCCGGCCACGGCATGCACCACCTGCGTCTTCAGGCCCGCACCCAGCAGATTGGCGATGCGGCCGGCCAGATCCACCGGTTGCACGAAGCGCAGTTCGACTTCGTTCAGCGCAAGGATCGGCGTGGGGTTGATTGCAGCTTCGGTCATATCGTGTCCGGCGCTCCGGCATGCCAGCAGCGCACCCATTGCGCCGGGCGGACTTCGACAGGCGGCGGTTCGGCCAGACACGCGTCCGTCGCGCGCGGACAGCGCCCCCGGAATGCACAGCCCTGCGGCAGGTTCAAGAGCGACGGCGTCATGCCGGGGATCGGCACCAGCGGCTTGCCTCGCGACGCCGGCGTCGGAATCGACGCAATCAACCCATGCGTATACGGATGCATCGGATGGCTGATGACCGCCTCGGTGGCGCCCGTTTCCACGACACGGCCCGCGTACATCACCGAAACACGGTCGGCCAGGCCCGCCACCACGGCCAGGTCATGCGTGATCCAGATGAGGCCGGTGCCCGTTTCGCGGCAGAGCTTTTGCACCTCGAACAGGATCTGCCCTTGTATCGTGACGTCCAGCGCCGTCGTGGGCTCGTCCGCAATGATGAGGCGCGGCGAATTCAAGAGCGCAATGGCGATCGCCACCCGCTGGCGCATCCCGCCGGACAGCTGATGCGGATACGTGCGCAGGCGCGCCTCCGGTGAGGGAATGCCCACCATCGCCAGCGTCTGTAGTGCGCGCTTTCGCGCCGCTTCGCGCGAGACCTTGGCATGCGCCTGCACCGCCTCGATCATCTGGGTGTCCACCCGCAGCACCGGATTGAGCGTCATCATCGGATCCTGGAAGATCATCGCGATCTCCTGTCCACGCAACTGACGCCAACGCGCCGGCGTGGCCGCGCGCAGGTCCTCGCCGTTGAGCCGAAGATCGCCGCCGACGATGCGGCCGGGCTCATCCAGCAGGCCCATCAACGAAAAGCCCGTGATGCTCTTGCCCGATCCGGACTCGCCGACCAGCCCCAGGATCTCTCCTTCGGCCAGCGTCAGGTCCACGCCGTCCACGGCTTTGACCACGCCATTGCGCGTGAAGAAATGCGTCTTCAGGCCATGCACCTCGAGCACCGGGGCCGGGCCCGGCAGGGATCGCTGCGCGGCGTTTGTCTGCATCGCCCCCATCCTCAATTCGCGTGCCGCGGGTTGAGCACATCGCGCAGGTGGTCGCCCACCAGGTTGATGGCGATGATGGCCAGCGCCAGCGCAATGCCGGGAAAGAACGAAATCCAATACTGGCCGGAAAGCAGATACTCGAAGCCGTTGTAGATAAGCATGCCCAGCGACGGCTCGGTGACCGGCACGCCCACGCCCAGGAACGACAGCGTTGCCTCCAGCGCAATCGCGTGCGCCAGGTCGATCGTGGCGATCACGATGAGCGGCGGCATGCAGTTCGGCAGCACGTGCCGGAACAACACGCGCGACCACGACAGCGACATGCATCGCGCCGCCTCTACGTATTCCTTGCCGCGTTCGACCAGCGCGGCGCCCCGCGCCGCGCGCGCAAAATACGCCCATTGCACGACGATGAGCGCGATGATCACCTTGTCCACACCCTTGCCCAGAATGGCCAGCAGCATCAGCGCCACCAGGATCGCCGGGAACGACAACTGGATATCCACAACCCGCATCAGCACGGCGTCGATGCGCCCGCCAAAGTACGCGGCGATCAGCCCGACCGTGGCGCCAATGCCGAAGGCGGCCAGCACCGACACGGTCGCCACCATCAGGCTCGTGCGCATGCCGTAGAGAATGGCGGAAAAAAGGTCGCGCGCCTGGCCGTCGGTCCCCAGCCAATGCCGCATCGAACCATCCCCGCTTTCGCTGCCCGGCTTGAGCTTCGAATCCATGATGTCCAGGCTGGCCAGGTCATAGGGATTCTGCGGCGCGATCCACGGCGCCAGCAGCGCCGCCCCCACGATCACGACCAGCATCACCAGGCCCAGCGTGGCGAGCTTGCTGGCAAAGAAATCCGACATGAACCGGCGCCAGGGCGACTGCTCTTTCGTCGGGGCCGGGGGCGAGGCAACGGTGGCGGGCGTATTCATCATCGGCGGCTATCCAGGCGTACGCGGGGGTCCAGCACCGTGTAGATGATGTCCACCACCAGATTCAACATGACCAGGAAGAAAACGATCAGCAGCAGATACGCCACCACCACCGGCCGATCCAGGTTGATGATGGAATCGATCAGCAGCTTGCCCATGCCCGGCCACGAAAACACGGTCTCCGTCACGACGGCAAATGCCATCACCTGACCGAACTCCAGGCCGGCCACCGTCACCACGGGAATCAGAATGTTCTTGAGCAGATGCACGCCCAGGACGCGCTTTTCAGACAGGCCCTTGGCGCGCGCGAACTTGATGTAGTCCATGGGCAGCGCCTCGCGCGTGGCGGCGCGAGTCACGCGGATGATCATCGCGCACTTGGCAAACGCGATGGTCGCAGCGGGCAGGGCCAGGCTCAGCCAGCCGTCCAGCGTCAGCACGCTCAGTTGCAGCGAGCCGATGCTGACGGTGTCGCCGCGGCCGCCGGCCGGCACCCAGCCCAGCATCACCGCAAACACCATGATGAGCATCAGGCCCACCCAAAAATTGGGCAGCGAAAATCCCAGCACGGAGCCCGTCATGATCGCGCGCGAGCCCACCGCCGCGGGTTTCAGGCCCGCCAGGATGCCGAGCGGCACGCCGATCAGCACCGACAGCAGCATCGCCACACAGGCCAGCTCGACCGTCGCCGGCATGCGCTCCAGGATCAGGTGCATGGCCGGTTCGCCGGTCAGGAAGCTGTTCCCGAAATCGCCGCGCACGGCCTGGCTCATGAAGATCAGGTACTGCCGCCACAAGGGCTGGTCCAGCCCCAGCGACGCGCTGATCGCGGCGCGCTGCGCCTCGGTCGCTTCCGGACTGGCCAGCATCGAGACCGGATCGCCGACCATGTAAATGCCGGCAAAGACCAACGCCGACATGACAAGCATGACGACGATGGTCTGCAGCAGCCTTCTGACAATGGTTGCAAGCACGAGATATCGCCCGGCGCGTTTACTTCTTCAGCGTAGCGTTCTGCGCCAAGGTGACCTGGTCCGGACGGCCTTGATAGCGGATGTCGTTCTTCATCGCCCAGACCGACAGCTCGAAATGCACGGGCAGCATCGCGAAATCATCCATGGCGATATTGCTTGCCGTGGACAGCAGCTCCGCGCGCTTGGCGTCATCCATCGTGGACGAGGCCTGCTTCACCAGTTCGTCCATCTTGGGGTTGGAGTAGCGGCTGCGGTTCGTCGTGCCCTGGCCCGCTTCCGGATTGCGCGTCATCAGCAGCGACGTCAGCGCGTTCGACATTTCACCGCTGGTCACCGACCAGCCCGCCAGATAAGCCGAGAACGAGTAGCTGTCGCGGTTCTTGAAGAACACCGGGGGCGCCATCGCATCCACGCTGGTCTTCACGCCGATGCGTGTCCACATCGAAGCAATGGCCTGCGCCACCTTCGAATCGTTGACATAGCGGCCGGACGGCGAACCCAGCGTGATCGAAAACCCGTTGGGATACCCCGCTTCCTTGAGCAGCGCCTTGGCCTTTTCGACATCGGCCTTGGGGGCCTTCGAATGTTCCTTGCTGGCGCCGAACATCGGGTACGGCAGCAGGTTGCCCGCGGGCAGGGCGACGCCGCCCATCACGCGTTCGACCAGCGCATCGCGATTGATCGCCAGCGACAAGGCCTCGCGCACGCGCTTGTCCTTCATCGGATTCTTGTCGGTGCCCTGCACGCCGGGCGAGGGCTCCGCATACTGGTCCAACGCCACGTACACCACACGCACCGACGGCGTTTCCTCGACAAAGAGTTTCTTGTCGGACTTGAGCTTGGGCAGGTCATCGGTGGGAGGATCTTCGATCATGTCCACATCGCCCGCCAACAGCGCCGCCACGCGCGCGGCGGCGTTACTGATCGGACGATAGACCACGCGATCCCATTCGGGCTTCTTGCCCCAGTAGTTATCGTTGCGGGCCAGCACGAATTCCGCGCCGCGCTTCCAGGACACGAACTTGTAGGGACCGGTCCCGATCAGCCCGTCGCCGCTATTCAATTCGGTCGTGGTCTTGCCTTCCGCGGCGGGACCCGACGCGGCTTTTTTCGACATGATGGGCAGCTGCGCCAGGTTGACCAGCAGATTGGGCGCGACGTCCTTGGTGGTGATGCGGATCGTCATCGGATCGACCGCTTCGGTCTTGGCGACAGACCCCAGATACAGCGTGAACGGCGATGGGCTGTTGGGCACCTTCGGCACGCGATCGTACGTGAACACGACGTCCTCGGCGGTGAACGGCGTGCCATCGGAGAACTTCACATTCGGGCGCAGCTTGAAGGTCCAGACCTTGCCATCGACCGTCCAGGATTCCGCCAGCGACGGCTGGGGCTTGAGCTGCGCGTCGGTGGCGACAAGCGTATCGAAGATGGTTTGGGAGATCTGCGTGTTGGGCGTCAATGCGTGATATTGCGGATCCATCGAAGACGGCTCGGTCTTCAATCCGATCACCAAATCGCGGGCCATGGCCGAACTGAATGTGCCACAGGCCATCACCACCGCGGCTGCGCCGCAGGCCAAGACACGCGAAAACCGAGACGCCATCGTGATCTCCCAGAGTTGTTTCGGGTTTTGAACCTCGGGGCCACAGTAACCAGCAAACAATGCGCCGCGCAACAGTTATATTCCCCTATTGTTTAGCCTTGCCATCTGCCTCTGATATGTCCGCTTACGCCCCCATTGCCGCCATTGCCACCGCTCCTGGAAGAGGCGGCATCGGCGTCGTGCGCATTTCTGGTGCGGACCTGTCCGAATTGGTGCGGCGCCTGTTCCAGCGCGATCTCACCCCCCGCCATGCGCACTATCTTCCCTTCAAGACCGTCGAAGGCGAACTGCTGGACGAAGGCATCGCCATCTACTTTCGTGCACCGCATTCCTACACTGGCGAAGACGTGCTGGAACTGCAAGGGCACGGCGGGCCGGCCGTGCTGCGCCGCGTGCTGGACAGCTGCCTTGCCGCCGGCCGCGACCTGGGCGTGCGACTGGCCGAACCCGGCGAATTCACCCGCCGCGCCTTCCTGAACGACCGCATGGATCTGGCGCAGGCCGAAGCGGTTGCCGACCTGATCGAAGCCTCGTCCGTGGCAGCCGCGCGGGGCGCCATGGCATCGCTGTCAGGCGAATTCTCGGCGCGCGTCAACGACCTGTCCGACCGCATCATTCACCTGCGCATGCTGGTCGAAGCGACGCTGGATTTTCCCGAAGAAGAGATCGACTTCCTGGAGAAGTATCAGGCGCGTCCCACCCTGGACGCATTGGCCGGCGACCTGTCCGCGCTGATCGCGCAGGCGCGCCAGGGCGTCATCCTGCGAGAGGGCCTGCATGTGGTGTTGGCCGGCCAGCCCAACGTGGGCAAGTCCAGCCTGCTCAATGCGCTGGCGGGTGACGACATCGCCATCGTCACCCCCATTGCGGGCACCACGCGCGACAAAGTGGTGCAGGAAATCCATATCGATGGCGTGCCGCTGCATATTGTCGACACGGCCGGCCTGCGCGAAACCGAAGACACTGTCGAAAGCATCGGCATCGCGCGCACCTGGCAGGAAATCGAACGCGCCGACGTCATCCTCCATTTGCAGGATGCCACCCAGCCGGGCGACGAACTCGACGCGCAGATCACCGCGCGCCTGCCCGCCCGCACGCCGGTGCTGAAAGTGTTCAACAAGGTTGACCTGTTGCCCGAGCCTTTCGTCCCCGGTCCCGGCGAACTGGGCATCTCGGCCAAGCGCGGCGCCGGGCTGGACGCGCTTCGTGCCGAACTGCTGCAAATCGCGGGATGGAACCCTGGCGCCGAGTCGCCGTGGCTCGCGCGCGAACGGCATCTGCATGCATTGCAGGAGGCTGCCGAACATCTGGAACTGGCCGCCGCGCATGCCAGTCAGGATGACCGGGTGCTGGACCTGTTTGCAGAGGAACTGCGGCTGGCGCATGACAGCTTGTCGAGTATCACTGGCAAGTTCACCAGCGATGACCTGCTGGGAGAGATTTTCTCCAGTTTTTGCATTGGGAAGTAGTCAGGGTCTTTACCCCGCAACGTGCTTGCGCACATCGATTTGGTTAATTAATAAGACTCTTCTGATTTACACGAAATATCGGCGGCTTTTACAACCGGTGGTGCCCTTTGGCACCAAGGACGGCCCAAGCGGTCTGTCCCAACCGGAAGCCCGCCATGCCTACCCAATCCGATCTGCGCTTCTCGTTCGCCATTGGCGACGAAGCAATTGAAGTCGCCGAATTTTCGCTGCAGGAAGACCCGTTCCGGTCGCTATTTCCGCAAGTAGATGGCGACGAGCAGAAGGGACATTACCGCAGCCAAAGCAACCGGGAGTTCGGTCTACGCGCACCTCCTGATAGTCTGGAGCGCGCCAGATGACCCAGAGCGCCGTACAAGCGTTTGCCCATATCGAACGCGCACCCAGCGACTATCTTTACCTCTTGCTGGACCCGCTCGCGCCGTGCGCGCCCAAAGATCCCCTTAGCATTCAGTCGCTGACCCACGCGTTGGGCGAACAGGCGATCGCGCGCGTCATCCGGCCAGACCTTGCCCATACGCCCGACGCGTGCCCGGCGCTTATACAGCTGGCCGCGCCAGGAGGCGCCGCGGACATTTCTCTGCTCGCCGCCGCCGAACGTTCTGCGCGTGATGATGCCAGCTGTAAAAAACGCTATGTGTGCGGATGGCTGACCAGTGATCACCCCCTCGCTGCTCTCGCCGATCACTTGGCTGCGCGCTGCCTGGATGTCATCGCGCCGATCGCCGGGAAACGCACGACGCCGTGGTTCGAGCCATTGCGGCTTGAACTGCTCGCGGCGTCAATGGAACACGCCTTTCCTGCTTTGCTATGGCCCGTCAAGCGTTGGCTTTGCCCGACCAGCTGGGGCACCTGCACCTTACTTCGCGGTTCCCCCACCGAAGCTCGCTCGGATGCCCCTCCACTAGTTGGGCAGGCTCAACAGCTTGCACCGCTCGTCAGCGACTTCCTGGATGTATGGCGTGTCGCGCTCGGATTCCCCGTGACGTATGCCCCCATGCGCTGGCGTGGCCCCACGATTCTTCCGCCCCAGGCCGCCGTGCACGCTTTCCGGATGATCCGTGACGCACAGAACTCACGCTTGCGCCTGAGCGCCGACATCATCGACCTGTGCATGCATCGCGTCTTCATTCATCCCCA
>JAEYVD010000127.1 GCA_023432075.1 Pseudomonadota bacterium
TGTACCAGCCGTCGGCGTCATCGGGCGAGGCGCGCAGGCGCTGGGCCAGCGCGTTGATCGCCAGCGCCATGTCGTTGTCCGCCGCCTGCGCATGCGGCTCGGGCGCCTGCGACAAGGCGACGGTGGCAGCTGCGCGCGGATTGCCGAGCTGGCCGTACAGCAGCACCGCGGCCACCGGAACGGCCACCGTCAGTACGCAGGCCGCAGCCAGGCCGGCGCGCTGACCGCCCAGCCGCGCCCGCGGATCGCGGCGCATCGCCAGATCCTGCAGCAGGTCGCGCTGCAGCTCTTCGTCGGCGCGGGCGTGCGCTTGCGGGGTGAGGGCGCCGTTGGCGAGATCGCGGCGCAGTTGTTCGCGCTGCGCAAGGTAGAAGGCGCGCACGCTGGCGTCGGACGCGGTCTCCGCTGCCGGTGTGCGGCGCAGCAGCGGCGGCACCAGACAGAGCAGGGTGGCCAAGAGCAGGGCTAGGACGATGAGCCAGAGCGTGGTCATGAGCCGGAATCCAGGAAGCGGGCGGCGCGGGCGCGTTCGTCCGCGGTCAGCGGCGCGCGCACCCCGGCACGCCGCTTGAGCGTACGCACCAGCACCAGAAAGCCCAGCGCCAGCAGCGCGAAGGGGCCCAGCCAGAGCAGCCAGGTGACCGGCTTGAACGGCGGGTCGTAGCGCACGAAGTCGCCGTAACGGTCTTCGAAAAAGCGCATGATCTGCGCGTCGGTCTTGCCGTCGGCAAGCTGGCCGCGAATGAGGTTGCGCATGTCCTGCGCTAGCGGCGCATTGGATTCGGCCAGGGTCTGGTTCTGGCAGACCAGGCAGCGCAAACCGTGCGCCAGCTTGTCGGCGCGCTGCTCCTGTTCGGCCGACAGCACGGCGGCGGGCGCGGCGTTGGGCGCGGGCGCGGCAAGCAGCGCGGCGGGCAGCAGCAGAAGGCTTAGCAGTAGCGGCAGAAGCAGGCGACGCAGCGAAAGACGACGCAGCGAACGATGACGCAGCGAAAGACGACGCAGCGGGCAAGGCTGATAAGGCGCGGCGGTCATTGCAGCGCCTCGATGACAGGTTGCAGACGGGTGCGCCATAGCTCCGGCGTGATGAGGCCCAGGTGCTTGTAGCGGATGCGGCCGTCGCCGTCGATCACGAAGGTCTCGGGCACGCCATAGACGCCGTATTCGATGCCCACGCGCCCGTCGACGTCGCTGGCGGAGGCCAGGTACGGATTGCCGTTGCGCGCCAGCCATTGGCGCGCCTCGTCAGGCTTGTCCTTGTAATTCAGCCCGTAGAGGGCAATGCCGTGGCGCTGCGCGGCCTCGCGCAGCACGGGCAGTTCGTCCTTGCAGGGGCCGCACCAGGACGCCCACACATTCAGCAGCCAGACCTTGCCGCGCTGCGACTCCACATCCAGCGTCTTGCCGGGCTCCAGCAGGTCGGGGAGGCCGATGGCGGGCGCGGGTTTGTCGATCATCGCGGACGGCACCGCGCGCGGATCGCGCGACAGCCCCTTCGCCAGGAACACGGCCATCGTCAGAAAGATTGCAAGCGGCAGCAGATAGCGCAGCATCAATAGCCCTCCCGCGCCGCGCGGGCGGTCTCGGGCAGGCCGGCCTGCGCTGCCCGCTGTGCCTCTGCCTTGTTCTGCGCTTGGTGCGCACGCCGGTAGCGGCCGTCGCCCGCCGCCAGCAGGCCGCCAAGCGCCATCAGGATGCAGCCGGTCCAGATCCAGGCCATGAAGGGCTTGACCTGGATGCGCACGGTCCAGGCGTTGCCGGCCACCGGTTCGCCCAGCGCCACGAATAGGTCGCGGGTGAAGCCGCTGTCGATGTCGGCCTGGCTGAGCGCCATGTCCTGCACGGTGTAATGGCGCTTTTCGGGATACAGCGTCACCACCGGCTTGCCGTCTCGCACGACGTGGAATACCGCGCGTTGCGCGGTGTAGTTGGGGCCGGTGGCCGGGCCGATGCCGGCAAACGTGAACTGGTAGCCGCCGGCTTCCTGCGTGGCGCCCACGTCCACGCGCAGTTCGCGCTTGTCCTCGTAGCCGTTGGCAAGCGTGACGCCCGCGATGAAGATACCCACGCCCACGTGCGCCAGCAGCATCCCGTACCAGGCGCGCGGCTGGCGCGTAAGCCGCCGCAGCACCTCGCCGTCGCCATCCATCAGGCGCTGGCGCGCGTGCGCCGCGGCGCTGGCGACAGACCAGGCGGCAAGCCACAGGCCCAGCACGATCATCGGCGAACCAAAGCGCGACGGCCCGGGCATTGCCAGCGGCGCCAGCACCGCCGTCAGCACGCTGACCACGAAGGCCACGCGCAGACGTTTGCCCAGCTCGGGCACCTCGGCCTGTTTCCAGCGCGCGACGGGTCCCACCCCCATCAGGAAGATCGCGGGTGTCATCAGCGGCACGAACACGGCCTCGAAGTACGGCGGTCCGATGGAGATCTTGCCCCACTCCATCACGTCCAACACGACAGGGTACAGCGTGCCCAGCAGCACCGAGCCCGCGGCGACCGTCAGCACCACGTTGTTGGACAGCAGCAGCGATTCGCGCGACAGCAGGGAAAAGCCGCCGCCCAGCCCGACGGTGGGCGCGCGCCACGCATACAGGGCAAGCGAGCCGCCCACGATCAGCGTCATGAACGCGAGGATATACAGGCCCCGGCCCGGGTCCACCGCAAACGCGTGCACCGAGGTCAGCACCCCGGAGCGGACGAGGAAGGTTCCCAGGATGCTGAGCGAAAACGTGCAGATGGCCAGCAGCACCGTCCAGCTTCGGAACGCGCCGCGCCGCTCGGTCACGATCAGCGAATGGATGAGTGCGGTGCCCGCCAGCCACGGCATGAAGGACGCGTTCTCGACCGGATCCCAGAACCACCAGCCGCCCCAGCCGAGCACGTAGTAAGCCCACGCGCTGCCCAGCAGGATGCCGATGGTCAGGAACGTCCACGCGGCCAGCGTCCAGGGGCGCACCCAGCGCGCCCACATTGCGTCCAGCTCGCCCGACAGGAGCGCCGCGATGGCAAAGGCGAACGCCACCGAGAAGCCCACGTAGCCCATGTACAGCATGGGCGGGTGCACGATCATGCCGGGGTCCTGCAACAGCGGGTTCAGGTCGCGGCCCGCCATGGCGGGCGGGATCAGGCGCTCGAACGGATTGGACAGGAACAGCATGAACAGCAGGAAACCCACGCTGATCCACCCCATCACCGCCAGCACGCGGCCGACGAAGGGCAAGGGCAGGCGCTTGCTGCACAGCGCCACCGCCAGCGTCCACGCGGTCAGCAGATACAGCCACAGCAGCAGCGACCCTTCGTGTCCGCCCCACACCGCCGCGAAGCGGTAGCCGGCCGGCAGGTCGGCGTGGGAAT
>JAEYVD010000171.1 GCA_023432075.1 Pseudomonadota bacterium
GGTCGACCTGCATGAGGCCCATCGCGGCCGCCATGGCCACTGCCACGGCCATCACCACCAGCACGGCGTAGCGCGGCGCCCAGCGGCGGCACAACAGGTAGGCGGCGCACATGGCCAGCACCAGCGCGGGTTGCTTGTTGATGTTGCTGAAGATGCCCATGCCGAAATTGAGCAGCACGCCAGCCAGCATGGCGGCGGCAACCTCGCCGGGAATGCGGCGCAGGATGGGATCGATCCAGCCGAACAGTCCGCACGCAAGCGTCAGACCGGCTGCCAGCACGAAGGCGCCCACGGCTTCATTGAAGGGAACGCCGGCCAGCGCGGTGACCAGCAATGCCGCGCCGGGCGTGGACCACGCCATGACCACGGGCAGACCCGTGCGCAGGCTATAGAACGCGCCGCCCAGGCCCAGGACGAGGCTCAGCGAGCCGATCCACGAGCCGATGCGCGCCGCGTCCAGGCCCGCCGCGTGGCCCGCCTGCACCATCAGCACGGCCGTTCCGCCGAAACTGACCAGGACGGCGACCAGCCCCGCAGCGACCGCGGACGCGGAGAGGTCGCGGCGGGCATGGTGCGGGGAGGGGGAAAGGTTGATGCTTGGCGGCGCCGTGTCGCTCATGCGGCACCGGTCAGGCGGCGGTACTTGGCCATGAGTTGCTCCTGGCCTTCATTCCATTGCGGGTGCAGCTCGATGCATTCCACCGGACAGACCACCTTGCACTGAGGCTCGTCGTGGTGGCCGACGCATTCCGTGCACCGGTCCGGGTCGATGACGTAGTAGTCCTCGCCCATGGAAATCGCTTCGTTCGGGCACTGGGGCTCGCAAACGTCGCAATTGATACATTCTTCGGTGATGGTCAGGGCCATGATGGGCTACGGAAAGGCGAGGGGCCCGGCCATTGTAGCGCCGGGCGGCCGGGGCCCGGAAAGCACGAAAAGGGCGCCTTCGCGCCCCTTCGGGGATGATGCGGACGGGGCGTCTCAGCCCGGCCAGGACTGTTCGCGGCGTTCCTTGGCCTTTTCCTGGAGCCAACGCTCGACGGAGGGGAACACAAACTTGCTGACGTCGCCGCCCAGTTGCGCGATTTCGCGGACGATGGTGCCCGAGATGAACTGGTACTGGTCGGACGGCGTCATGAACAGCGTCTCGACGTCGGGCAGCAGATGGCGGTTCATGCCGGCCATCTGGAATTCGTACTCGAAGTCGGACACGGCGCGCAGCCCGCGCACGATGACGCGGCCATTCTGTTCGCGCACGAAATCCTTCAACAGGCCGCCGAAGCTTTGCACTTCCACGTTGGGATAGTGCCCCAACACCTCGCGCGCAATGTCCACGCGCTCGTCGATGCTGAAGAAGGGCTTCTTGTTGCGGCTAATGGCGATTCCCACCACAACTTTGTCGAAAAGTGTGGCTGCACGGCGAACCAGGTCCTCGTGGCCCCTGGTCAGCGGGTCGAAAGTGCCGGGATAAACAGCGATGATCATGCGAGCTCCGTACCGTTATTAGTGGTCTACACCATCCTCCGAAGCCGGATTATTGATCGATTTGCGCATCGCAGCAAATTCCAAAAGATGGAAGTGGACCGCGCCGGCCTTGTCCTGCCTGAGAATTTGGAATCCTTCGGGTGCTTCGATGGCGGATTCCGCCTCGACATAGACTAGTCCATGATCGGTCAGTATGCCCGGCAGGATCGGCCACAGGCGCGGCAGCCAGCCCTGTCCGAAGGGCGGATCCAGCAGGATGAGGTCGAACCGCGAGGCATCCATCCGTTCGGCGACCTGCATCGCATCGCCCACATGGATGCGTATCATGTCGGCTTTGAGCTTGTCGCGCAGTGTCCGCAGCGCGGACGCGGCGGTCTTGTCCCGCTCGACCATCTGCACATGCGCCACGCCGCGCGAGGCCGCCTCGAAGCCCAGGGCGCCGCTGCCGGCAAAAAGATCCAGCACCTGCTTGTCGGCGAACTCGCCGCCCCACAGGTGCGTAAGCCAGTTGAACAGCGTCTCGCGGACCCGGTCGGGCGTGGGACGCAGCGTCTCCACGTCGGGCACGGCGATGGGGGTGCGCCTGTATTGGCCCCCGACGATACGAATATACTTGTTACCCATGTTTAGCCGCTTCTTCAAGAAAAAATCCCCTCCGCCCGCCACGCCGGCTCAGCCCGCGTCGCCGCCGGAGGTTGCCGACGCGCCAGTCGCGCCCGCGGAGCCGTCTTCTGCCCCGTCCAGCCCGGCGCCGGCGTCGTCTTCACCCGAGCTTCGGCCGGAACCTGCGGCGCCGGTTGCCGCGCCGGTCAGCGCGCCTGTGACGGCGCCTGTGACCTCGACCACGGCGCCGCAAGCTCCGGCTGTTCCCACGCCTGCGCCAGCGCCATCCGTTTCGGCCGCGCCTACGCCTGCGCCTGCGCCGGTGGCGCCGCCCGCGCCTGCACCCGTGGTCCCGGCGCCTACGCCGGTATCAACGCCTGCGCCTGTACCCGCAGCAGTCTCAACGCCCGCGCCTGTCGCGGCCCCCGCACCCGTCGTTGCCGCCGTCCCGGAACCCGCACCCGCCGAGGCGCCCAAGAAGGCCTCCTGGCTGTCGCGCCTGAAGCAGGGCCTGTCCCGTACGGGTCAGAGCATTGGCGGCATCTTCGTCGGCGTGAAGGTCGACGAGAACCTGTTCGAGGAGCTCGAATCGGCCCTCATTATGGCCGATGCGGGCCTTGAGGCCACCGAGAAGCTCCTGACCGCGCTGCGCGCGCGCGTCAAGAAGGAACGTATCGAGGACCCGGCCAAGGTGAAGGAGGCCCTGCGCCAGTTGCTGGCCGACCATCTGCGCCCGCTGGAGCGCGCTTTCGATCTGAAGCGCACGCAACCGCTGGTGGTGATGATTGCCGGCGTGAACGGCGCGGGCAAGACGACTTCCATCGGCAAGCTGGCGCATACGTTCCAGCGCCAGGGCGCCAGCGTGCTGCTGGCCGCCGGCGATACCTTCCGTGCCGCCGCGCGCGAGCAGCTGGTGGAATGGGGCAGCCGCAACAACGTCAGCGTAATTTCGCAGGACGGCGGCGACCCGGCCGCGGTGGCGTTCGACTCGGTCAATGCCGGCCGCGCGCGCGGCATGGGCGTGGTGATGGTGGATACCGCCGGCCGCCTGCCCACGCAGCTGCACCTGATGGAAGAACTGAAGAAGATCCGCCGCGTCATCGGCAAGGCGGATGCGTCCGCGCCGCATGAGGTGCTGCTGGTGGTGGATGGCAACACGGGGCAGAATGCGCTGGCGCAGATCCGCGCGTTTGACGCTGCCATCAACCTGACCGGTCTGGTCGTGACCAAGCTGGACGGCACGGCCAAAGGCGGCACGCTGGCCGCCGTCGCCGCGGGCAGCCAGGGCGTGCGTCCGGTGCCGGTGTATTGGATTGGCGTGGGCGAAAGCCTGGAAGACCTGCAGCCCTTCGTGGCGGACGAGTTCGCGGCGGCATTGCTGGCGGATTGAAGCCGCGCGATACCTGTCACTTCCAGAACGGTTTGCTGCGCGCCAGATCATCGAAGGCCTGCTGGGCCTCGATGACCAGTTCGTCCAGGCGCGCGCTGATCCAGCCCAGCGCAAACCACGCCTGCGGATGCGTGGCCGTACACGCCTGGTAGTAGTCCTTGGCCATCGCCAGGTCGTTGATCTCGCCTAACACGTCCTGCACGCGGGACAGCAGCTTGCGATAGCCGCGCAGCTTGCTGGCGGGCAGCAGCGATTCGGCGAAAGACAGGCCGTAGCGCAGGCGTTTGCCGCGCTTGCGCAGTTCGTGGCGGGTGGGAATATCCAGCGATGCGAAGTGCGTGCCCTGGTCGGCGACCTTGCCGTGCCAACGGTGCAGGCGGCGGGCCAGGAGCTTGTGCAGACGTTGCGGCTCGGGCTCCGGGGTCAGCATCGGGATGATGGTGGGCTTGACGACGGGACCGGCCACGCCGCCTTCCAGCCGGATGGCGGGTTCGGGCGCGGCGTCGCTGGGCGTGCCGTTCGCGATCGTCTGGCCGTCCGCGTCCGGCTGCACCGCCGGCACGTCGAGCGACCATTCCAGCAGTTCCAGCAGCCAGGCCTGAAACGGCTGGCCGCCCGCAATGGTCTGCGCGTCCGCCTCGGGCGGCGCGGCGTCCATCGGGATCACGGGCATGCCGGCGCGCAGCAGCGCGGGGGCGACGGTTTCGTTCAGCACGTCCTGGTCTCGGTTGGCGCCGAACGCCGCAAAGTGGGTGCGCACGCCTTGCAGCAGGGACGCCGGCACCGGCGCGATCCAGCCATCGAACAGCTTCCAGGCCGACCGCAGCCGGCGCACGCCCACGCGCAGCTGATGCACGTGTTCGGAATTGCCCGCGCGGTACACGCCTTCGGTGTCGACTTCAGCCAGCACTGCGGCATTGCGGCAGATCTGGTCCAGGCATTCGGCCGCGATCGCGCCCATGGCCTGGGACGGCGTCATGTCGTTGCGCAGCTTCACGGACGAGGCGCCGCGCGGCGCCCAGAACTGCGCGATAGCCTGGGTACGCCGCGCTTCGTGATCATCGCCGGCAGACGCATCCACGTCGGCCAGGCGCTGCGCAAGCTGGGCCAGGGCGTCGCCGCGTTCTGACTTGCTGCGCGGATCCAGGATCAGCGCATGCCGCTGTTGCCAGCCGCGCGCGGCGGCGAAGATGGCGGCGGGGCGCCCCGACACCAGTTCGAATTCCAGTTCGGAGATCGGCAGCTCCAGCGCGCCCGCGCGCAGGATGCCGGTGTCGTAGGCCAGTTCCACCGTGCCGTG
>JAEYVD010000194.1 GCA_023432075.1 Pseudomonadota bacterium
CATGGTATCGGCTGCGGGGAGCCCGGAATATGCGCCATTCCTGCAGAACACAACCACCGTTTTTGCCGTAGATCGGGCCCAGGCCCCTTCCTAAAATCAAAAAAAGTCCAGTGCCGGCAGGCGTGGACAGCAGACAAGACCGGTCATCAGACCCCGAGGAGACTTACGATGCAGCATGCCCACGGCGCCCAGCGCCCCGCTATGTGTTTCCAATCGAGCGAGGTGCGGGCATGAGCGACACCCCCGTCCAGTTCGAAGTCAATGAGGGCGTGGCGCTGGTCACGCTGAACAACGCGCCGGTCAATGCGCTCAATCGCGCCATGCGCCGCCGCATCGTGGCGATCTTCGACGAGATCTCCGAGCGCGACGACATCCGCTGCGCGGTGCTGACCGGCAGCGGCACGGTCTTTTGCGCCGGCGCCGACCTGAAGGACCGCCCCAACGCCGACATCGCCGGCGACTTTCTTGAACACAACCGCATCACCCGCGAAACCGGCAACGCCATCAAGGAATGCGCCAAGCCGGTCATCGCCGCCGTCAACGGCGCGGCGCTTGGCGCGGGGTTGGGCCTGATGGCCGCCTGCGACATCATGTATGCGTCCGAGAACGCCACCTTCGGCATGCCCGAAATCAACGTCGGCTTGGCCGGCGGCGCGTCAATGCTGCGCACGCTTTTCGGGCGTTCGACATTGCGCCGCATGTTCTTCACCGGCCAGCGCCTGACCGCGCAAGAGCTGCTTCGCCGCAACGTGCTGGAAGACGTGCTGCCCGCCGACCAGCTTCTGCCCGCCGCCCTGGCGCTGGCGCACGAAATCGCCGGCAAGGCACCGCTGGCCGTGCTGTATGCCAAGCGCGCCGCGAACATGGTCGACCTCATGCCGCAGCGCGACGCCTACCGCTTCGAGCAGGACTTCACCATGGCGCTGGCCAAAACGGAAGACGCGCGCGAAGCCCGCATGGCATTCCTGGAAAAGCGCCAGCCGCAGTTCAAGGGACGTTGAGCATGGATACGCAGCATCAACGCCCCGGCGCGGGGCTGGCGCCCTTTTTCCAGGCCGCGGGCATCGCCGTCATCGGCGCCTCGGACGACATCACCAAGATCGGCGGCCGTCCCGTCCACATGCTGATCAAGCACGGTTACCGCGGCGCGGTGTACCCCATCAATCCCAAGGGCGGAACCATCCAGGGGCTGCCGGCGTACGCCAGCGTGACGCAGACACCCACGGCGCCCGACCTGGCGATTCTGGCCGTGCCCGCCGCCGCCACGCCCGCCGCGCTGCGCGACTGCGCCGCGCGCGGCGTGAAGGCCGCCATCGTGCTGTCGGCCGGCTTCACGGAGGCCGGCCCCGAAGGCGCCGCGCTGCAGGCCGAACTGGTGGCCATCGCCCGCGAACACGGCATGCGGATCCTGGGCCCCAACTGCCTGGGCACGGTCAATGTGGCCGAGCGCCTGATCGGTTCCTTCTCGATCGCGCTGGAAGAAAACATGCCGCCCGTCGGCCACGTGGGCATCGTGTCGCAGTCGGGCAACGTGGGCAGCCACACCATGCAAAGCGTCGCCCGCCGCGGCATGGGCGTCAGCCGCTTCATCGCGACCGGCAACGAAGCGGATGTGGATGCCGCCGACGGCATCGCCGCGCTGGCCGAAGACGCGGACACGCGCATCATCCTGTGCTGCATGGAGACCTGCCGCGACGCCGCCAAGCTCATCGGTGCGCTGCGCCTGGCGCGCGAGCGCGCCAAGCCCGTCATCATCCTCAAGATTGGTTCCACGGAAAAAGGCCAGGCCGCCGCCGCCTCGCACACCGGCGCCCTCACCGGGTCGGACGCCGTGATCGACGCGGTCTTTCGCCGCCACGGCGTGCTGCGCGTGCGCTCGGTCGAAGCGCTGATCGACATCGGCCACGCCGCCTCGCTGCTCATGCCCCGCCGCCTGCCGGCCAACGATGCGGTGACGCTCGTGGCGGCGTCCGGCGGCTTCGGCATCATGATGGCCGACGCGATGAGCGACGCAGGCCTGTCCCTGCCCCCGCTCGCGCCCGACACGCAGCGGCGCATCCGGGAAGCCGTGCCCACCGCCAGCACCGGCAATCCGGTGGACGCGTCCGCCCAGATGTCCGCCCGTCCGGACATCCTGCTCAAGATGCTGACCGCCCTGCTGGACGACCCGTCGGCCAGTTCCGTCGCGCTGTTCATGTCGCTGTCGCTCTACAACGCGCGGCTGCGCGGCATCTACCTGCAAGCGCTGGCCGAGGTGCGCGCCAGCCACCCGGACCGCCTCCTGATGGTCATCAGCCAGGGGCCGGCCGACGCCGTCGAGCAGATCAACGCGCTGGGCATTCCCGTGTTCTCCAGCATCGACGCGGCCGCCACGGGGCTGGCCGGGCTGGTGCAGCTGGGCCGCCTGCGCAATTGCACTCAAGACGGCACGACGCTGCCCGCTCCGGAACCCGTCGACCCGGCCGTATTCCGCAACGAATTCCACGCCAAGCAGGCGCTGGGCAAAGCCGGCATCGATGTCCCGCGCGAGATCATCGCCCGCGATGCCGACGAGGCCGTGCGCGCGGCCGGCGCCATCGGCTATCCCGTGGTGTTGAAGATCGCCTCCGAAGACGTCGCGCACAAGACCGAAGCCGGCGGCGTGCTGCTCGACCTGGCCGATGCCGGCGCCGTACATCAAGGCTACGCGCAAATCCTGGCCAACGTGGCGCGGCACGCGCCGGCCGCGCGCATCGACGGCGTGCTGGTCGCGCCGATGGTCGCGGGCGGAACCGAACTGATCGCCGGGGTATCGCAGGATCCCGTCTTCGGTCCCATCGTGATGGTGGGCATGGGCGGCATCTACGCCGAGGTATTGAAGGACGTCGCCGTGCAGGCCGCGCCCGTCAGCGAGGCCGAAGCCGCCGAGATGATCCGGTCGCTCAAGATGTTTCCCATTCTGGATGGCGCACGCGGGCGGCCCAAGGCCGACATCGCCGCCGCCGCGCGCAGCGTGGCGCGCCTGTCGGAATTCGCGTTCCGCCACCGCGCGGACGTGTCCGAAATAGACATGAACCCCATTCTGGTGCGGCCGCAGGGCCAAGGCGTCGTCGTCCTGGACGCGCTGATGATTCCGCGCGCCGCCCCCGCCCACTGAGGACAGCCATGCAATTCGAACAACACGCCGCGGTCCCGGATCCTGCCGCGGGCCCCGAGGTCTACCGCCAGCACGCGCGCACCTGGCTGCGCGCCAACCTGCCCGGCTTCATGCGCGCCGACAGCCTGGACTGGCGCGCGCCCTCGCTCGCCGAAAGCAGCGCCTGGGAGGCCGCGATGTATCAGGCGGGGCTTGCCGGCATGACGTGGCCCAAGGCCTACGGCGGCCACGGCCTGACGCTGCGCGAGCATCTGGCCGTGAACAAGGAGATTGGCGCACTGCCCATGCCCGAGAGCGTCAGTTCCATTGGCAAGGAACTGGCCGGCCCCATCATCATGGCCGTGGGAACCGAACAGCAGAAACAGGACTTCCTGCCCGCGATCCTGGCGATGCGCCAGTACTGGTGCCAGGGGTTTTCGGAGCCGGATGCGGGGTCGGACCTGGCCCGCCTGCGCACCAAGGCCGAACCGCGGGGCGACACGTGGCGCATCAACGGCCAGAAAATCTGGACCAGCGGCGCGGCCAAGGCGCACTACTGCCTGCTGCTGACCCGCACCGGCACCGTGGCCGACAAGCATCGCGGCCTGCTGATGTTCGCGGTCCCGATGGACACGCCGGGCATCCGCGTCGTCCCCATCAAATCCATCGACGGCAAGGAATCCTTTGCCGAGGTCTTCTTCGATGACGTGGTGGTGCCCGACAGCGCACGCCTGGGCGCCCCCGACGAGGGCTGGAACGCCGCTATCCGGGTGCTGTCCATCGAGCGCGCCACCAATCGCATGTACCGCCCGTGGCGCTTCGAATGCGAACTGCGCCAGCTCATCGCCGCCTGCAAATCCGATGCGCAACTGGCCCCGGCTCTTGACGACGGCTACGTGCAGCGCCGCGTCGGCGACCTGGTCTGCGAGATCGACGGCTTGAAAGGCCTGGTCGAACTGACCGTGGCGCGCATGCTGCGCGGCGAAACCATCGGCGCGCGCGGTTCTCTCACCAAACTGTATTGGTCGGAATGCCATCAGGCGTTCGCCGGACTGGCGCTGTCGCTGCTGTCGCAAGTGGGGCCGCATTCCAGTGCCCTGGCGCGCCGCGCCCATAAGGCCTTCACCACCGCCTACCTGTTCTCGCGCGCCGAGACGATCTACGCCGGCACCACCGAAGTGCAGCTCGACGTCATCGCCCAGCGCGTCATGAATCTGCCCAAGGACCTGACATGAGCCACGAAGAACTGCGTCCCGAGGAATTCGCGCAGGCTGCCGACGACGCGATCACCGATGCCCTGACCCGCCAGGATCCCCGCGCCATGGCGCAGGTGCTCGCGCAGGCAGGGCTGTGCGGGGTCATGGCCGGGGAAGACGACGGCGGACTGGGCCTCCCGCTCGAATTTGCGTTGCCGATCGCGCATGCGGCCGGGCGTCTGCGTTTGCCCCTGCCGCTTGCCGAACAGATCCTGCTTGCGGGCGCGCTGGCCGGCACGCCGCAGGCAGCGGCCCTGTCCGCCGGCGAACGCCTGGCCGGCATCGCCTGGCATGGCAGCCTGCAGGCCGGTCACGCGCGACTGGATCAGGGTCCTGCCGACTGGGTGCTGGTGGCCGACGGCGCGGGCGCGGCCCTTGTCGATGCCACGGCATTGCCGCGCGCCGACCAGGCGGCGCTGGATCCCGAGCATCCGCAAACCTGGATCGCGCTGGCGGACGCGCCGGTGCTTGCGCGGCTGGACGAGGCCGCATGGGCCGCGCTGCGCCGCCAGGCGCACCTGCTGCTGGCCGAGTTCGCCAACGGCGCCGCCGAAGGCGCGCTGCAAGCGGCGGCCGATTACATGGCCACCCGCGTGCAGTTCGGCCGGCCGCTGTCGGCCAAACAGGCCGTGCGCCACTTGCTGGCCCGCATGCGGCTGCTGCAGGACGTCTCCAGCGCCGCGATACGGCGGGCTGCGCACGCCGACGAATACGGCGCGCCACGCGACACGCAGCCCGCGCTGGCTGGCGCGCTTACCAACGCGGCCTTCGTCATCGAAAAAGCCATCCACCTGCACGGCGGTATGGGCTTCACGTGGGAACTGCCCCTGCATCGCGCGCTGCGCGCGGTACGCAAGCTGGACGCCGCGTTTGCAGGGCTGTCGCGCGGCGCCGGCCACGCATTCATTCAATCGGTATAGGAAGCAAACATGGCACAAGATCTCGCCGGGCGCGTCGCGCTCGTCACGGGCGCGGGCGCCGGCATCGGCAGGGCCACCGCCCGCCTGCTCGCCGCGCGCGGCGCCACGGTCGGCGTCAACGACCTCAAGCAGGAACTGGTGGATGACGCCGTGGCCGGCATCGTGGCCGAAGGCGGCAAGGCCTTTCCCGTGGTGCAAAACGTCGCCACGCGCGAAGGCATCGGCGCAGCGGTCCGGCAGGCCGCCGAGCACGGCGCGCGGCTGGATATTCTGGTCAACAACGCGGCCTGGGTGCGCTACCAGAGCGTGCCCGACATTCAGCCCGACACGCTGGAGCGCATGCTGGACATCGGCTTCAAGGCCGTCATCTGGGGCATTCAGGCGGCGGCCGAGGTCATGGACCCCGAGCGCGGCGGCGCCATCGTCAACGTCGCGTCCACCGCCGCACTCAAATCCGCACCCAATTCCATCGTGTATTCGGGCATCAAGTCCGGCGTGCTGGGCGTGACGCGCGCGGCGGCCGCCGAACTCGGTGCGCGCCGGATCCGGGTGAACGCCGTCTGCCCGTCGGCGGTGCCCACGGAAGGCACGCAGCGCAATCGAAACGCCGAGCGCGATGCGCGCCGCGTCGCCAGTACGCCGATGGGCCGCCTGGGCACGGTGGACGACATCGCCGAAGCCATCGTGTTTCTTGCCAGCGACGAGGCCCGCTTCATCACCGCGCAGGCGCTGGTGGTGGACGGCGGCATCACGTTCACGACCCTTTGATGGACACCGTCCTGCTCACGGGCGCGGCCAGCGGCATTGGCCGTGCGGCGGCCCGCCGG
>JAEYVD010000519.1 GCA_023432075.1 Pseudomonadota bacterium
AAACGATTGAAAATCGTGACATTTGTGTGCAACATCGCGAATCATCCGGTTTTGCCCTCTGAAGAAAAGTAAGCAAGCGCTCACAGCATAGGATTGGCGCGGGTCGCCAGCGCGCCAGGCGCCGAAAACCAGTATTGACGGGGATTCCGAGGGGGGATGGGATAACCCTGATTAGGGTTATCCCTTATCAAATTGACGCCGGACGGCGGCTATTTGCGCCAGAAGATTGGCGTGAACAGGACCAGCACGGTCAAGAGCTCCAGGCGGCCGATCAGCATGGCAAAGGTGCAGACCCAGATCTGGAAGTCCGACAGCACGGCGAACGAGCCCATCGGACCCACGGGCCCCAGCCCCGGCCCCGTGTTGTTCACGCTGGCAAACACCGCCGAGAACGCCGTGATGGGGTCCAGGCCCGAGAGCAGCAGCAGGCTGGTGAACACGGCGATCGACAGGCCGTAGAACAGCATGAAGGCCAGCACGGACGACATGGTCCGGGTCTCCACCGCCCTGCCGTTGATCCGGACCGGACTGACGGCATGCGGGTGCAGCATGGTCACCAGCTCGTTGCGGGCCTGCTTGATCAGCAGGATGGCGCGGATCATCTTGATCCCGCCCCCCGTCGACCCGGCCGAGGTCGCAAAACCCGACAGCAGCAGCATCGTCAGCGGCGCAAACAGCGGCCACTGCGCAAAGTCCGTGTTGGCATAGCCCGTGGTGGTGGCCATGGAGATGGTGTTGAACATCCCGTAGCGCAGCGCCTCCAGGGGATCCGTGTAGACGTCCTTGATGAACAGGTACACCGAGATGATCACGCCCACTCCCAGCACCACGACCAGGTACGGGATGGCCTCCGGGCAGCGCCAATAGGCACGCGGGCTGCGCTGGCGGAAGGCGTTGAAGTGCGTCGCGAAGTTGATCCCGGCGATCAGCATGAACACCATCGCCACCATTTCGACCGCCACGGAGTCAAAGTGCGCGAACCCGTCGTCCCAGGTGGAAAAGCCCCCCAGCCCCATGGTGGTGGCCATGTGGCACCAGGCCTCGAACCAGGACAGGCCGGCCAGCCGGTACGCCAGGAAACAGAGAATCGAAAACACGAAGTACACCGCGTACAGCGCCTTGGCCGTGCTGGCGATGCGCGGCGTCAGCCGCTCGTCCTTCATCGGACCCGGGGTTTCCGCCCGGACCACCTGATGGCCGCCCACGCCCAGCAGGGGAAGAATGGCGACGGCCAGCACCAGGATGCCCATGCCGCCGATCCAGATCAGCGTGGCGCGCCACAGGTTGATCGACGGCGGCAAGGTGTCCAGGTTGGTGAGGACCGTGGCGCCCGTCGTGGTCAGCCCGGACATCGCCTCGAAATAGGCCCCGGTGAAGGACAAGGGCAGCCCCGCGCCATGGAAATATAGCAAGAGCGGAATGGCCGCCAGCAAGGGCAGGCCGGCCCACACCGCAGACACCAGCACGAAGCCGTCGCGCGCCCGCAATTCACTGCGGTTGCGCCGGGTCAGCGCGGCCAGGCCGCCGCCAATGCCCACCGAAATGAGAAACCCGTCCCGGAACGCGTCGCGCGCCCCGTCCGCCCCCACATAAGCGATGAACAGCGGGATCAGCATGGTGAGGGCGAACATCACCATGGTGAGGCCCAGGATGTACAGGGTGGCCAGAACGCGCTTCATGAAGGCTTATCCGGGCGCGCGCGGCCCACGCAAGGAGTGAGAGGGGCAGCGCATCAGAAGAAGGACGCCGAGACCTGGAACAGCTTTTCCACGCGCGGCATCTGCTGGCGCGAAGGCACGAAGACGATGACATGGTCGTCGGATTCGATCACGGTATCGGCGTCGGGCAGGATGATTTCTTCGCCACGCACCAGCGCGCCGATGCTGGCGCCCTTGGGCAGGCTGATCTTGCCCACCGCACGGCCCACCACCTTGGACGTGGAGCGGTCGCCGTGGGCGATGGCTTCCAGGGCCTCCGCCACGCCCTGGCGCAGCCGGTGCACGGCGACCACGTCGCCGCGGCGCACGTGCCGCAGCAGTTCGCTCATCGTGGCTTGCGACGGCGACACCGCGATGTCGATATGGCTGCCCTGCATCAGTTCGCCGTACGCGTGGCGGTTGATCAGCGCGATCACCTTGCGCGCGCCCAGCCGCTTGGCCAGCAGCGAGGACATGATGTTGTCCTCGTCGTCGCTGGTCAGCGCCAGCCAGGTATCCATGTCTTCGATGTTTTCGCGCTCGAGCAGCGCCTCGTCCGTGCCGCTGCCGTGCAGGACCAGCACGCTGTCCGGCAGCTGGGTCGCCAGGTATTCGCAGCGTTTGAGGTCGTGCTCGATAATGCGCACGCTGTACTTTTCCTCGGCGAGCTGGCGCGCGAGGCGCAGGCCGATATTGCCGCCGCCCGCGATCATCACGCGGCGCACGGCGCGCTCGGCGTCGCGCAGCTTGCGCACGGCGCGGCGGGCATGGTCGGAATCCACGACCAGCACGACTTCGTCGCCCGGCGCGATGACCGTGCCGCTGCCCGCACGCAGGGGACGCCCGCCGCGCAGCACGTCGATCACGCGCGCCTTCACGTCCGGCCAGACGTCGCGCAGCTTGTCCACGGACGAATGCGCCATCGGGCTGCCATGCCCCACCCGGACCGTCACGACGCTGACGCGCCCTTCCGCGAATTCCACGACCTGCAAGGCCTCCGGAAATTCGATCAGGCTTTGCAGGTAGGTGGTGACGCTGCGTTCGGGGCTGATGAGCGCGTCGATGCAGAAGCCCTCCTCGCTCATGAGTTCCGGATGCTCAGGGAACTCGGCCGAGCGGATGCGGGCGATGCGGCGGGGAATGTTGAAGAGCTGGCGGGCGATCTTGCACGCGACCATGTTGGCGGAGTCGGAGGCCGCACAGGCGATGAAAAGATCGGTGTCGGCGGCGCCGGCGTTTTCAAGCACCGACACCTGCGAGCCGTCTCCCAGGACGACACGCAGGTCAAAGTGTTCTTGCAGGTATTGCAGCTGGGCGGGGTCGGAATCGATGACCGTGATGTCGTTTTGCTCGGACACCAGGTTTTCCGCCACGCTGGTGCCTACGCGACCAGCGCCCATGATGAGGATCTTCATGTGCTGCGCTTGCGCGCGGACTCGATGCCCAATTGCTTGAGCTTGCGGTAGAGGTGGGTGCGTTCCAGCCCGGTGCGTTCGGACACGCGCGTCATGCTGTGGCTTTCCCTGCCCAGGTGGTATTCAAAATAGATGCGCTCGAATTCGTCGCGCGCCTCGCGCAGCGGCTGGTCCAGCGAAATGCTGCCCAACTGTCCGTTGGAGGTGGCCGGCGCATCGTTGACGGACACGGCGGCCAGCGCGGCCGGCGGGTCGAGTTCGTCTTCGAGCGCGACCACCGGACTGGCAACGGCCGGATTGGCGGCGGCAGGCGCCGGATGCGGCACGCGGCCCCGCGCCAGACCCGCGGCAACGGTCTTGAGCAGACGCTGCAGCGTGATGGGCTTTTCCAGGAAATCCATGGCGCCGATGCGCGTGGCTTCGACTGCCGTGTCGATGGTGGCGTGTCCGCTCATCATGATGACAGGCATGTCGAGCAAGCCTTGCGAGCCCCACTCCTTGAGCAGGCTGACACCGTCGGTGTCCGGCATCCAGATGTCCAACAACACCAGATCGGGACGCATGCGAAGACGGGCAGCGCGCGCTTGCGCCGCGTTTTCGGCCAGCTCGACCGTGTGTCCCTCGTCGTAAAGGATTTCCGACAAAAGCTCGCGTATACCAACTTCGTCGTCAACCACCAGAATTCTGGCCATAAAGCATCCACCTATTGCGTAGCCGCATTATCCTTTTCTTGCGCGGTGGCGTCCATAGTATCGGACCCGGGCGCGAGCCGGGTCAACAGGATGGAAATCCGCGCCCCTCCTTCCTTGCGGTTGGCAAGGTCGATACGTCCGCCATGCTCTTCCACGATCTTGCGGACGATTGCCAATCCTAACCCAGTCCCGTGGGACTTTGTGGTTACGTAGGGCTCGAACGCGCGCTGCATGACCTGCGGCGGGAAGCCCGGACCGGTGTCGGCCACCGTGAAACGCAACGCCTGATGCGCCGCGCGATCGGGCTGTTCGCTGCGCATCAGCTGGGTCGTCACGCTGACGCGGCCTTGCCCGCCCAGTTCCGCGATCGCGTCGCGGGCATTCGACAGCAGGTTGTGGATCACCTGCCGAAGCTGGGTCGGATCGCCTTCGATGTCGGGCAGTCCGGCCGCCAGGCTCACGTCCAGGTTCAAGGCCTTTTCGGTCAGGCGCGCGGATCCGCCCTCGGGCTCCCACCCGTAGAGCGACAGCACGTCCGCCACCAGCGCGTTGAAGTTGATGCGCTGCATGACGGCCGGCGGCGTGCGGGCGTACTCGCGGAAGTCGTCCACCATCTGCTTGAGCGACGCCACCTGGTTCACGATCGTGTTGGTCGAGCGCGCCACGATCTGGGCCTCGGCAGGCGGCAGCTTGCCTTCCAGCTTCATGGCAAGGCGCTCGGCCGAGAGCTGGATCGGGGTCAGCGGATTCTTGATTTCGTGGGCCAGGCGGCGCGCCACCTCGCCCCACGCCACCGTCCGGTTGGCGGAGATCACTTCGGTGATGTCGTCGAACACCACCAGATAGCCGTTGCCGCGCCCGTCCACCCGCAGATGCGTGCCCCGCGCCAGCAGCGTCAGCGGCTGGGCTGCGGTCTCGCCCTCGGCCTGGGCGGGCGCAATCTCGAACTGCTGTTGCCAGTGCTGGCGTTCGGAGCCGACCGCCGCATGCGTGGAAAACGCCTGGCGGACGATGTTCGCAAATTCCAGCATGCCGTCCACCGTCTCCAGCGGACGGCCGATGACCGAGCGCAGGTCGGCGCCCAGAATGGTCTGGGCGCCCTGGTTGACCGTGGTGACGCGGAAGGATTCATCGAACACCAGCACGCCCGAGGACAGGTTCGACAGCACGCTTTCCAGGTACACGTTGGAGCGCTCGAGCTGCTGGCGGTTGCTCTCGACCATGCGGCGCGCCTCGTCGAGCTGGCGCGTCATGGCGTTGAACGAGCGCGTCAACTGCCCGACTTCGTCGCGTTCCGGCGGTTCGGGCAAGGGCCGGTAATCGCCCACGCCGACCGCCTGCGTGCCGCCCGCCAGGCTCAGCAGCGGGCGCACCAGCCGCTTGGACAGGGACAACGCCACCGCGATGGCCCCGAACGCCGCCAGCAAGAGGGCCAGCGTCAGCGTGATGCCGTAGAGCTTGCGCAGGCCCAGGCGCGACAACGCCAATTCCTGATAATCGCGAAAACCTTGCTGCACCAGGTTGGCGTTGTGCGCGATCTGTTCGGGCACCGGTTGCAACAGCTGCAGCCAGCGGGGTTCGGACGCCGGCCCCAACAGATTGTCGTAGCGGTCCGGGCCATTTAGCGGAATCACCACCCGCAGGTGCAGTCCGCCCTCGGCGCCCGGCGTCACGGGATCGTCGGCTTCGGCCGCGGAGTAGCCGCGCGCCAGCCGCAACTGGTTCATCACCGTGGACGGAGGCATCGCAGGCAGCAACTGGCCGTACTGGCTGGTCGAAAACGCCACCATGCGGCCGCTGCCCGTGAACACCATGGCTTCCTGCACGCCATTGGCCTCGCGCAGCCGGGTCAGCGCCAGCGTCACGCCGCTGTCGGTGCTGCGGTTCAGCTCCACGGCCATCGAACGCGCCCGCGCGTCCAGGTCCGCCAGCAGCGAATCCAGCGCGGCGCGGCCCAGGTTAAGGCCCGCCTCCAGCGCGGTGTCCACGCGCACGTTGAACCAGGATTCGATCGAGCGCGACATGAACTGCACCGACACGGTGTAGATGAGTGCGCCGGGCACCACGCCGATCAGGGCGAACGCCAGGGAAAAGCGGGCGGTAAGCCGTGCGCCGAACTGCCGGCGCCGGATCTGCCGGGCCAGCCGCACCGTCAGCGCGACCACCCAGACAAAAAGCGCCAGCGCGAAAATGCCGTTCAGGACAAGCAGCGTGTCGTAGTAGCGCGCAAAGCGCGAGGCGTTTCCGGTGGACCAGGCCAGAAGGCCCAGCAGCGCCAGACCGCTCACGGCGCCGACCATCAGCGCCAGCCGAAGCAAAAGCCTCATGAGGGATCCTTCTCCTTGTCGCCCAACATGAACGAGAAGTCCATCCACGGCGTCGCCTGCGCCCACGAACTGCTGTTCAGGGCATTGACCTGGAACGGCCGCGGCAACAGCGACGTGTCCAGCCTCAGGCGCAATTGCCCGTTATATTCCGACCCCGTATCAAACTCGCTCGCCTCTGCCACCCGCCAATTGCGGATATGCCGGATGGCGCTCATCGCGTCATCCAGCGAGGCCACGGGAAAGGACAGCTCGCCCACGCCCGCCCGCCATTGCCGGGTCAGCGCGTTATAGACCACCCGCCAGGTGCGGGACGTGTCCACCAGCGACTTGTCGAACCAGTACCAGCGCTCGCGGGTGATGGTGAGGTCGGCCGTGAAATACAAGGCGACGCCGCGCTGGGCGGCGTCGCGCAACTGCTGATTCAGCTCGAATTCGATATCCGCGTCGATTTCCAGGTTGCCGTCCCGCACCACCGGATCCACCCGGGTGACGCGGGGTTCGGACGCATGCGCCAAGCCGCCCGGCGCGGTCAAAAGCACGGCAGATACCAGCAACACCCCAAGAAATACGCGCGAAATAATGGACATACGGCACCGGGACTACGTCATGCCCCTATTCTTCGGGATTCAGGACTGCTTGGCAAACAAGGCGTAGAAAAACCCGTCGTGTTGCGCCGCGGGTGTTGCATCGACCGCAACTGGCAGCAACTGGCCCGGCGCCTCCAGGCGGGTTGCGTCGGGGTGGCGCTGCAGAAACTCCAGGGCCTGGCGCGTGCCTTCGATCGGAAAGACCGAGCATGTCACATAGAGCAGGCGGCCGCCCGGCGCCACGGTGGACCAGAGCGCGTCCAGGATCCGGGTCTGCAGGCTGGCCGTGCGGCGCAGGTCGTTCTCGCGGCGCAGCCAGCGGATGTCGGGGTGACGCCGCACGATGCCCGACGCCGTGCAGGGCACGTCGGCCAGCACCGCGTCAAAGGGCTTGCCGTCCCACCAGGCATCCAGGTCGGCCGCATCGGCCGCCTTGAGCCGGACGTGACCGCCGCCCAATCCCAGCCGCGCCAGGTTCTGTTCCACGCGGGCAAGCCGGTCGGCATCGGCGTCCAGGGCAAGCAGGTCGATATCGGCCAGCTCCAGCAGATGCGCCGTCTTGCCGCCCGGCGCCGAGCACGCGTCCAGCACCCGCATGCCGTTCGCGGGCGCCAGCAATTCCGCGGCGAGCTGCGCGCCCGCGTCCTGCACCGACCACCAGCCCTCGGCAAAGCCGGGCAACTGCGTCACCGGTTTGGGCGTGGCGAGCACCACGCCCGACTGACCCACCGGCTCGGCCGTCAGGCCCGCATCGGCAAACGCCGCCAGAACCTGTTCGCGCGTGGCGCGCCGACGGTTCACCCGCAGCGTCAGCGGGGCCGGCAGGTTGGCGGCGGCCAGGATGTCACGCCATTGCTTGGGATAGGCCACGGT
>JAEYVD010000520.1 GCA_023432075.1 Pseudomonadota bacterium
GGGTGCGTGCCCGAGGCCTGGCGATCTTCGTGACGGTGTTCTTCGGCTCGATGACCGCGGGCAGCATGATCTGGGGTCAGACGGCGGTGCGTGCCGGCGTGCCCGCCGCGCTGCTGATCGCCGCCGCCGGTTCGGTGATTGCGATGCTGCTGACCCGCAAGGCCAAGCTGCAGCTGGGCGCCGACCTGGACCTTGCGCCGTCGATGCACTGGCCCGAGCCGCTGATCGATCAAGAGGTGTCGCATGATCGCGGTCCGGTCATGATCACGGTCGAATACCTGGTCGACCCGGCGCGCGGCGCGGACTTCGTGCAAGCCATGCAGCATGCCGGCGCCGAGCGCCGTCGAGATGGAGCCTACGCATGGGGCATCTTTGAAGACGCCGCCCAACCCGGCCGCTACCTGGAATACTTCCTGGTGACCTCCTGGCTGGAGCACTTGCGCCAGCACGAACGCGTCACGCATGCCGACGCGGACCAGCAGGCGGAAGTGCGCGCCTTTCACATCGGCGACACGCCCCCACGGGTATCGCATTTCGTGGCGCCGATCGTGCAATAGCCTGGACCCACGAGCCCCCCGGTGCGGCCGCACACACCGTTACATGAGAAGAAAAATTCCTGATTAGAATTGCGCCCACAGGGTTTATTGCCGCGCGCCAACAGGCCTCGGCTGGGTGTGCGACATGGATAGTGCTCCTCGCTTCGAGGCAGTCAACGGAGCCCCTTTCGAGGTTCTTTGGGTGGATGGCGACCGGGTCTTCGGCCGCGGCGCTTCCACCCTTGCGGTCTGGCTGCGACCGAACGACAGTTCGGAATGCGCACGGCACCTGCTGGAACAGGAATACGGCCTGCGCGACTACCTGCATCCCGGCTGGGCCGCCGTGCCGACCGCGCTGGCGCGGGTCGGCGGCTCCACCGTCCTCTATTTGCGGGACCCTGGCGGACAGCCCTTGGCGTCGCACCGCCCGCAGGCCATGCCCGCCGCAGCGTTTCTGCGCTTGGCCATCGCGGCGGCCAACGCCCTGGGCAAAATGCACAACGCCGGTCTGATTCACCGGAATCTCAAGCCGGCGCACATCCTCTTCAACGAGCATGACAAAGCCGCCCACCTGACCGGCTTTTCTTTTTCCACGCCGCTTGGGGCCTATCAGGCGGCGCCCGGCTCGCAGCCCGCCGACATCGTCGGCACCCTCGCCTACATGGCGCCTGAACAATCCGGCCGCGCCGGACATCGCGCCGACGCGCGCTCGGACCTGTATTCGCTGGGCGTCGTGCTCTACGAAGCCCTGACCGGCGAGCTGCCTTTTCAGGGCGAGTCGGCACTGACGTGGCTGCACAGCCATTCGGCGCGCGTGCCGGTAACGCCTGCCGAACGACGCAGCGGGATACCGGCCACCCTGTCGGCCATCGTCATGAAGCTGCTGGAAAAGTCGGCGGACGACCGGTATCAGACGGCGGAAGGGCTGGCGGCGGATCTGCAGTGCTGCCTGGCCGCGCTGATGATGGACCCGGACGCCGCGCCGGATTTCGCGCTGGGCCGCTACGACCATCCTGGCCGCGTGCGCGTGCCCGCAACGCTGTACGGCAGGGGCGAAGAGCTTGACGTCCTGCTGGGCGCCATGGGCCGGGTGGCGGGATCCGGGCGCGCCGAGGTCGTGCTCATCTCGGGCGAACCGGGTGTCGGCAAGTCCATCCTCATCGAAGAACTGCATCGCGTCGTCGGCAGCGAATACACCTTGCTTGCCAAGGGCAAGGGCGATCCCCACAGCCACGCCGGCCCCTACGCCGCACTGGTCGAGGCGGCAAGAGGCCTGCTTCAGGCCGTGCTTGCCAAGAACGAAAGCGACCTGGACGAGTGGCGGGAGAAGCTGCGCGTGGTCGTCTCGGCTGGCGGCGACAGCCTGCTGGCGCTGATTCCCGAACTGGCGCTGATCGTGCCGGACGCCTCGGGCCTGCTGGCCGAGGGGGACGCCAAGGCCCGGCTGCTCCTGGCCTTTCAGCATCTGTTCTGCGCGTTCTCGGCGCCGGGCCATCCGCTGATCCTGTTCCTGGACGATCTTCAGTCGACCGACGCCGCGACCCTGCGCGTGATCGAACAGCTTGCGCAGACCGGTCTGCAGAACATCCTGGTCGTGGGCGTGTATCGGGTCGAAGACATGACGGCGCGCCACGCGCTGGCGGCGTTCATTACCGGCCTGCGGGCCAGCGCGATCCCCCTCACCGAACTCGCGCTTCACAATCTGCAGGAGCGCGACTGCGCCCACCTGATCGCCGATGCGCTGCAAAGCAGGTCGCCGTGGATCGATCCGCTCGTCGCCCTGGTGCAGGCCAAGACGGCCGGCAATCCCTGCTTTGTGCTCCGGTTCCTGTCCACGCTCGCGGCCGAGGGACTGCTGCGCTACGACGGGGCGCGCCAGCGCTGGCGCTGGGATGCGGCTGCCATCCGCGAACAGGCTTACACCGACAATGTGGTCGGCATCATCCTCCAGCAGGTCGAGCGTTTGCCGCGCGACAGCCGCGAGGCGATTCAGCACATGGCCTGCCTGGGGCACGATGCCTCACTGGACAAGTTGGCGTTGGCGCTGGACTGGCCGAGGCTCGACGTGGCCACGGCGATGCGCGAGTGCGAGCGTCAAAGCCTCGTCTTTCGCAGCGGCGACGTGTACCGCTTTCCGCACGACCGGGTGCAGGCGGCAAGCTATGCGCTGATTCCCGAACGGCAGCGCGCGGCCACGCACCTGTCGATCGGCCGGCGCCTGGCCCAGAACCTGGAACCCGAGCAACTGAAGGCGCGCGCCTTTGAACTGGTCGACCAGTTCAACCGCGCGTGGCAGCTTGTCCACAGCCTCGAAGAGCGCGTCCGGCTTGCCCATCTGAATGCCCTGGCCGGCGCGCTGGCCAAGGACACCGCCGACTATTCGGCCGCCATCCGCTATCTGGAAGCGGCCTCGGCATTCCTGTCCGGCGACGGCCGGCAGCGCGAGCCCACGCTTGCCTTCACGATCGAGATCACCCGAGCCGAATGCGAATTGCGCAGCGGCGCGGTGGGCAGCGCCAAGCATCGGCTGGCCCGCCTTGATCAGCGCGATGCGCCTTTGCCGGAACTGGCCCGCGTGGCCCAGCTGCGCGTGGAAGTGTTCATGGCGCTGGGCGAGCGGCACGAGGCCATCCAAGCCGCGCTGCATTATCTTCGGCGCGCCGGCATCGACTGGACCGACAACCCTTCCGACGACGCCGTCTCGGACGAGTACGCCCAGTTCAATGCGCTGCGAGCGGGCCGGCCCGCGTCCGCGCTGCTGGACCTGCCCACGATGGAGAATCAGCAAGCGCAAGCCACGATGGGCGTGTTGACCGCGCTGCTGCCCCCGGCCTGGACGCTCTTTGCGAACCTGCGCGAGCGCGTCATCCTGCGCATGGCCAACCTGAGCCTGCGCCACGGCAACACGGATGCCTCCAGCCTCGGGTATGCCTGGCTGGGCATGATCCTGGCCGCGCGCACGGGAGACTACGCCGACGGCTACGCCTTCGGCAAATTGGGCGTCGACCTGATCCAGCAGCGCGCGCAGGTCCGCTTCGCCGCGCGGGTCTATCAGGTTTTCGGCGGCCAGATCGTTCCCTGGTCGCAGCCGATCAGCGAGGCGCGCAACATGCTGCAGACCGCCTTCGAGCTGGCCAGCCAGCAGGGCGACTGGACCTATGCATCCTTCGCGCTGAACAGCCTGGTCACGCACATGCTGGCCGCCGGCGGCGCGCTGGACACCATCCGCGCCGACGCCGGCCGCGGCCTGGCATTCGCGCGCAAGGCGGGGCTTGAAGTCCTGGACCGGTACACGTCGCAGCTGCAGCTGGCCAAGATGCTGCAAGGCATGACGCCGCATTTCGGCCTGCTGGACGACGCCGGATTTAGCGAAGCCGATTTCGAGCGCAGGCTCCAGGCCGAGGCCGGCTGGAACGTCACGGCGTGCTGGCATTACCTGCGCAAGCTGCAGGCCAGGGTGTTCGTCGGCGATTTCCCGGACGCCGTGCGGGCAAGCGAGGACGCCTCGCGGTTCGTCTGGACGTCTCTGGCGTTTGTCGAGGAAATGGAGTTCCACTTCTACTCCGCGCTGGCGCACGCCTGGTGCCCCGCGCCCGCAAGTCCGGCCGGACAAGCCGCCACACTTTCGGCGATAGCCATCCATCTGGCGAAGCTGCGCCCGTGGGCCGCGTCCTGCCCGTCCAACTTCCAAAGCCAGCGGATGCTGATCGACGCCGAAGTCGCGCGGGTAAAGGGCGACATCCTGGACGCCATGCAGCGCTACGACGACGCCATCCATTGCGCCAGCGATCACGGCCTCATTCACGTCGAAGGGCTGGCCAATGAATGCGCCGCGCGCTTCTTCGAAAGCCGTGGCCTGCAACGCATCGCGCATACGTATCTGCAACACGCGCGCGCCTGCTATCAGCACTGGGGCGCGTCGGGCAAGGTCAGGCAGATCGACGCCTTGCACCCCACGCTGTTCGTGGACCGCGGCAGCGCCGCGCACGGCTCCACCATCGAAACGCCGGTTGAGAGCCTGGATCTGGCCACCGTCATCGACATCTCCCGCGCGCTCGCCAGTGCGCTGGACCTGCAGACGCTGCTCGACCAGCTGATGAAGATCGCGCTGGAGCAGGCTGGCGCCACGCGCGGCGTGCTCGTCCTGCATGCCGATGGCGACCTGTATGTGCGCGCCATCGCCACCACGTCCGGCGACGCCGTCGCCGTCAGCCAGCACGCGCAGTCGCTGGACGAGGCCGGCCTGCCGCAGCAGATCGTGAACTACGGCTGGCGCACCGGCGAAACCATCGTCCTGGACGATGCGTGGAGCGCGGGCGCCTTCACCGGCGACCCCTACGTGCGCGCCGCAAGGCTGCCGTCGGTGTTGTGCCTGGCGCTGACCACGCAGTCCAAATCCATCGGCGTGCTGTATTTGGAAAACACCCTGGCGCGCGGCGTCTTTGCGCCGCACCGCACCGCCGTGCTGCGCCTGCTGGCCTCGCAGGCCGCCATCGCGATCGAACGCGCGCGGCTATACCGTGACCTGGCGCAGCGAGAGGCCCGGATCCAACGCCTGGTCGAAGCCAACATCATCGGGATCTGGTTCTGGAGCACCGACGGGCAAGTGCTGGAGGCCAACGACCTCTTCCTGTCCATGACCGGTTACGACCGCGAGGACGTAAGTGCCGGCCGCTTGAGGTGGACCGCGCTTGTGTCGCGCGGCGGCCCGGTGTCGCTGGACGAGCTGCTGCTGCGCGAGACCGCCGAATCGGTGGAAACCGAACTGATCCGCAAGGACGGCCGTCGCGTGCCCGTGCTGCTCGGCGCGGCACGGTTTGCCGCCGGCGACAACCAGGGCGTCTCGTTTGTGCTCGACCTGTCCGAGCGCAAGGCAGCGGAGACCAAGATGCAGCAGATCCAATCGGACCTCGCCCACGTCACCCGCATGACCACCGTCAGTTCGATGACCGCCTCCATCGCGCACGATGTCAGCCAGCCGGTGTCGGCGGTGCTGACGGAAGCGCAGGCGGCGCTGAACTGGATTGCGCGCACCCCGCCCAACACCGAAGAGGTCGCGGAGTCATTGCGGCGCATCGTGCAAAGCGGCCAACGCGCGGGGTCGATCATTTCCGGCGTGCGCGCGCTCATCAAGAAGGCGCCGACGGCCTTCGCCCCCATCGAACTGAATGGACTCGTGAAGGAAACCCTGGCGCTGCTCGGAAGCGAGCTCGATTGCAGCGGCGTCGACCTCATCCTGGATCTGGCCGACGTGCCCCTGCACACAAGCGGCGACCGCGTTCAGCTGCAGCAAGTCCTGCTCAATCTGTATGTCAATGCGGTCGATGCGATGAAGCAGGCCACCGGCGTGCGTCAGCTACGCGTCGTCACCCGGCCATCTTCACCGGACGAACTGCTGGTGGAAGTGCTTGATACCGGCAGCGGCATCGAGGCGGCGTCGGTGAAAAAGCTGTTCGATCCGTTCTTCACGACCAAGACCAAAGGCTTGGGCATGGGCCTGGCCATCTGCCGCGACATCATCCAGCTGCATCACGGCCAGATGTGGGCGCGGCCCAATAGCCCGGTGGGCGCGGTGTTCTATTTTTCGTTGCCCGCGCAGGCCTGAGTCATCCGGCCTTATTCGCCGTCACCGTCGCCATCGCCTCGCGTTTGCAGCGCGTGCGCGGCGACCCGCGGATTGACCTTCATGATCCGCTGCACCAGCTGCGCAAAGCTGCGCGCCTGCATCTTGCGGTAGGCGCTTGCCCGATGCGCCTTGACGGTCACCTCGCTGATGCCCAATTGCTGCGCGACTTCCTTGTTCAGGCAGCCGGACGCAATCATCTCGATCACCTGCTGTTCGCGCGCCGTCAATGATCGGTACAGCGCCAGAATCTTCTCGAATTCCTGCTCCTTGGCGCGCCGCGCGGCATCGGATTCCAACGCGCGATGCACGGAGTCCAGCAGCCGCTGCTCGGAAATGGGCTTTTCCAGAAAATCGATCGCACCGGCCTTCATCGCCTTGACCGTCTGCCGGATATCCCCAAAGCCCGTCACCACCACGATGGGAATGAGATCGCCCACCTCGCGCAGGCGGGCCTGCAACGCCAGCCCGTCGCCGTCGGACAGTTGGAGGTCCAGGATCAGGCAGGAAGGCACCTGGGGACGCGCCGCAGCCTGGAAGGCGCTGATCGAGTCGAAGGTCTCGGCATGGATGCCGATCGACGAGAGCAGGCGGAACAGCGAATGGCTGACCTCGGGGTGGTCGTCGACGATGTAGACGATCGCCGAGGGCGCGCCCGGTTTGTGTATGTTCAACGCTATGACTCCTTGCGAGGCGGACAGGCTCCGATGGTTTCGTGCCTCGCATGCCGCGTGGGGCGGCCATCCCACGACAAATGCGGCGATTTTAAGCGTTATTAACTGTCCCTCTAATTCGCAGATCAGCCAGCGGCAGGCGAGGCGCTGGTGGCGTCGCGCAGCGCCAGGATAAACGCATTGAGGCCCGCGTCGCGGTCGGGTTCGTTCGCACTCAGGTAACGCGGCTCCGGGTAGGCCGCAAGCTGCACCACCGCCAGTTGCGCGCGCGTGTCGATGAAGATGCGCTGGCCGGAATGGCCCATCGCCATCATGGCGCCGTCCTCGCGCAGCCACCAGCTATAGCCGTAGGCCGTGAGTCCGAGCGCCTGGCGCTGCGCCGTATGCAAGTCGGCCGGAATCCGGAACGCCGGCGTGCCCGACTGCGCAACCCATCCCTCGGGCAGGATGCGTTCACCATTGGCCACGCCATCATCGAGCACGAATTGGGCAAAGCGGCCCATGTCGCGCAGCGTCATGCCGGCGCGGCTGCCGCCGATCTCCTGGCCACCGTCGGATTCCAAGGTGTAAAAGCCGTCGAACTCCATCCCGCAAGGCTGCCAGATGCGGCGCGACATGTAATCGGCCAGCGTACCGCCGGTCGCCGCGCTCAGCACGGCGCCCAGCAAGTATGTATCGCCGGTGTTGTAGTGCCAGAAGCGTCCCGCCTCATGGGCGCGATGGCACCCGCGCAACAGCGCCAGCACGCCACCCGGCACCTTGTCGGCCAGCGACTTGCTGTAGCGGTTCACGTCGGACGCCTTGTCCGTGTAGTTTTCTTCCCAGGCAATGCCCGACGACATGGTGAGCAGATGCCGGACCGTGACCGCATCGTAGGCGCAGCCGGCCAGCGCCGGCACATAGGCGGTGACCGGATCGTCAAGGCTGCCGATGGCGCCGTCATGCAGGGCCGCGCCGGTCAGCATGGCGGTCATGGATTTCACTGTCGACATGGTGGACCAGCGTTCGTGCGGCTGAAAGCCCAGACCATAGCGTTCCAACACGACGTGACCGCGATGAATCGCGATCAGGGCCGCCACGTTGTTACGGTCCATCAGGTCACCCACGCCCAGCATCTCGCCGTCCTGCGCGAACCGCACGTCGATTTCGGGCGCGCGCGGCAGAGGCCGGGGCGTGGCCCCGCGCTGGATGGTGCGGGTGGCAAACAGGCGGTCGACGATGCGGTAGCCATACGATTGCAGGCATGGCGGCCACAGCAGGAAATCTTCCGCGCGCGGCAGGTGTTCCACGGCCTCGGCCAGCGGCGGGGTGGGGATAGCGTTCATGAATGCCTCAAGAAAAAACCGGGCGCGCGGCCCGGCACTGATCAGTCGTTGCGGATGCCAAGGCGCTTCACGATGGGCCCCCATACCTCGGCCTCGGTCTTCATCGATTGCGCCACCGACTCGGGGCCGAGCGCCTTGGGCGGCGTCATGTAGATCTCGTCCATCTGCTTGCGCACCGCCGGATCGGCCCAGAATTTGCGGGTGGCATCGGTCAGGCGCGTCACGATCTCGGGCGGCGTACCCTTGGGCGCCATCAGGCCATACCAGGCATCGCCCGGAAAGCCCTGCACGCCGACCTCCGCAATGGTGGGCACGTTGGGCAACTGCGCAACGCGATCGGTACCGAAGATCACCAGCGGCACGGCCTTGCCGGTCTTCACTTGCGGCACCGCGCCGGTCAGGGCGTCAGCGGTCAGGTCGATCTGGCCGCCGATCAAGTCCATCATGGCCGGCGCCGCCCCTTTATATGGCACGTGCGACATCTCGATCTTGAAGTGTTCGGCCAGGAAAGCGACGTTCAGGTGGGTGGAATTGCCGATGCCCGCCGAGCCGTAATTCAGGTGGCCCGGATTGGCCTTCGCCTTCTTCACCAGATCCTCCACCGACCGGATGCCGGTCGCGGGATTGGCCACCAGCACCTGCGAGGTGCCGGCGATCTTCGTGATCGGTTCGAAATCGCGTGTCGGGTTGTAGGCCAACTGCGCGTAGGTGAACGGATTGACCGACATGTTGGAGGTGCTGCCAAAAAGCAGCGCGTAGCCGTCCGCCGGCTGCTTGGCCACGAACGCGGCGGCAATGCTGCCATTGGCGCCGGGCTTGTTCTCCACCACGACGGTGCCGCCGATTTCCTTACTGGCATAGGCAGCCCAGGCGCGTGCCAGTGCGTCGGCGGCGCCGCCCGCAGCCACCGGCACAACGACCGACACCGGCCTCACGGGCCAATCTGCGGCCGTGGCCGGTGCGGTAATAGCCACGGCCAGCGTCCCGGCCGCGGCCAGGCTCAACAGCCGTTGAACGAAGCGGGAATTCGACTGCGGGGAGGGCAAATCGCGGGCCATGGCCTGTGCTCCAGAGGAAATCGGACGATGAAGAACCGCATTCTGGAAGCGCTTTTTCATTACGTCCAATGCATAATTCATCATCATTCCATAATCAGCGCGTAATAAAACCAGGGGCCGCGGATGAATCTTCAACAGCTCGAACACTTCCTCGTGCTGGTCGAAACCCGCTCTTTCAGCCGCGCGGCGGCCAAATTGCATCTGACGCAACCCGCGCTCAGCCGCAGCATTCAGGCGCTGGAAGACACGTTGGGCGGACGCCTGCTGGAGCGCGACAAAGGGAAAACACTGACCGCGTTAGGCGAACTGGCCATCGTGCGTGCTCGGCGGATCCGCGTGGAATTGGCTGAATTGCGGCGTAGCGCCAGCCTGCTGGCGGACTACGCGGGCGGCACGCTGCGGCTGGGATTGGGTCCCACGCCCACGGCAATCCTGTCGCTGCCGCTCTTGCGCGACATGAAGGAACGCTACCCGGCCATCAAGCTGCTGCTGAGCGGCGGCACGCCCGAGATGCAGGTCCAGGAACTGCGCGAAGGCGCCGTGGACGCCCTGGTGGTGCATCGCAATCACATCCCGGCCGACCCCGACCTGCATCTGCGCTTCTTTCCGCGCACCCCGCTGGGCTTCGTGGTGCGCGCCGGCCATCCGCTGGCCGGCAAGAACGGCCTGGACTTCGATGCGCTGCGCCGCTACGCCGTGGCAGCCAGCGGCCGCGCCATGAGCGACGAGGTAATGCACCGGCTCAATGCGTACTTCGGACCGCCGGTGCATTTCATCGACGCGATCCAGTACCAGTCCAACGACATCCAGGCGCTGGTCGATCTGGTGCGCACCACGGACACGGTCTTCTTTGGCGTGCTGCGCGTGGCGCAGCCGGCCATCGCGCGCGGCGAACTGGTGCATGTCGACGTGCGCCCGACGTTGGAGCTGTCGTCGCAGTTCGTCTTCGTGACGCTCGAGGGCAAGACCCTGCCCCCCGCGTTGCTGCGGCTCAGCGAGCTATGCATGGGGTACATGTCAGGCGCTGAAGATCCGCAGCCTGACTAATGACTGCGTCTTCGCGCCGTCGATCGCGCTGGCGCGCCAGGCCGGTTCACCGCGTGGCAGACGTGGCATTCGCAGCCGCAGGCTGCCGCGCCATCTCGATGAAGGCCCGCTGGTAATCCAGGGCGTCGTCCGCCTCTCGCGACCCCAGAAAGATCTGCTTGGCGATGCCGCGCGCGCCCAGCCGCACCGGCACCACGTCCATCTTGGCGGCGTACTCCTCGACCAGCCAGCGTGGCAGCGCGGCCACGCCGCGGCCGCTGGCCACCATCTGCAGCATGATGTCGGTGGTCTCGATCGCCTTGTGCCGCTTGGGCGTGACGCCCGCCTTCAAGAGGAACTGGTTGTAGATATCCAGCCGCTCGATATCGACGGGGTAGCTGATGAGCACTTCCTGCGTCAGCTGTTCGGGCTTCACGTACGCGACCGATGCCAAGGGGTGGCCCTTGGCCACGACCAGCACCTGCTCGTAATCGAACACCGGTTCGAACTTCAATCCCGGCTTGAACAACGGGTCGGGGGTGACCAGCAGGTCGATCTCGTAGCCGAACAGGGCGCCGATGCCGCCGAACTGGAATTTCTGCTTGACGTCCACGTCCACGTCGGGCCACGCCGCCAGATAGGGCGCAACCACCTTGAGCAGCCACTGATAGCAGGGATGGCATTCCATGCCGATGCGCAGCGCGCCGCGTTCGCCCTGGGCGAACTGGCCCAGCCGCTCTTCGGCCAGATCCAGCTGCGGCAACACCCGGTTCGCCACCGCCAGCAGATACTGGCCGGCCTGCGTCAGGCGAAGCCGTCTTCCTTCACGCAGCCAGATGTCGGTGCCTAGCTGCTGCTCCAGCTTTTTCATGCTGTGGCTCAACGCCGATTGGGTCAGGTTCAGCACGCCCGCCGCGGCGGTCAGTGAGCCTTCCTTCTCGACCTGCTGCACGATGCTCAGATGGATACGTTCAAGCATTTCTATGATCTAGATTCATGGATTTGTGAAATAAAACCATTTTACGTCATGGATATTGATCTTTAGCATTGCATTCTTTGTTTGCCGCTGTGTTCCGCACGTTGATCTGATCAACACGCATGTTCCATGGCAAGTCGACCCCTTTCGTGCCGATTGGCTCCATGGAAGCAAAGATGACACACCCCCTGCGACTGGTCGCCGTTTCCGGCGGCCTGCAACGTCCCTCCAAGACCACCGCCCTGGCAGAGCAGCTGCTGGCGCTGATTGCCAACGAAATCCCCTGCGAACCCCGCCTGGTCGAAATGGGCCGGCTGGCCCCGCAGCTCGCCGGCGCCGTGTGGCGCTCGCAGTTGCCTGACACGGTGGAGCGCGAGTTGGCGGCAGTCGAGCAAGCCGATGTCCTGGTGGTGGCAACGCCCGTCTACCGGGGCTCCTACACCGGCCTATTCAAGCATTTCTTCGATTTCATTCATCAGGACGCCTTGATCGACAAGCCCGTCCTCTTGGCCGCCACCGGCGGCAGCCAGCGCCATGCGCTGGTGATCGACCACCAATTGCGGCCGTTGTTCAGCTTCTTCCAGGCACGCACGCTGCCGCTTGGCATCTACGCGACCGATGAGGACTTCGTCGACTACCGCCTGCAGAACGACGCGCTGATCCAGCGGGCCGGCCTGGCGGTCCAGCGCGCCCTGCCGCTGGTCGAACTGACGCGGCATGCACGCGCCGCTGCAGCCGCAGCCGAAGAAGCCTTGGCGGCCTGACGCCGGGCCCCCCTTACCGATCGCCGGACAGGCAGCGCACGCTGATCGTGCCGGCAACGAATTCACGTTTATCGCAGCATTTTTGGCATCCGACCACCATGAGCCACGACTTCACCTTCAGCATCAAGAGCATCCGCTTCGATGAAAACTATCAGCCGTCGGACAGCACGCGCATCACGACCAACTTCGCCAATCTGGCCCGAGGCGCCAGCCGCGAGGAAAACCTGCGCAACACGCTGAAGATGATCGACAGCCGTTTCAATGACCTGGCGCATTGGGACAACCCCACGGGCGAGCGCTACGCCGTGGAACTGGACATCATCACCGCCGAGATGACGTTGGGCGAAAGCGGCAACGGCACGGCGTTTCCGCTGATCGAAATGCTCAAGACCAATATCGTCGACAAGCAGACGAACAAACGCATCGACGGCATCGTCGGGAACAACTTCTCGTCCTACGTGCGCGACTACGATTTCAGCGTGCTGCTGCCCGAGCACAACGACAACAAGGCCGCGTTCAGCACACCGGAAGATTTTGGCGACCTGCACGGCAAGCTCTTCAAGCACTTCGTGCAATCGCAGGCCTACCAGGCGCACTTTGCGAAGCCGCCGGTCATCTGCATCAGCGTGTCCAGCAGCAAGACCTACCATCGCACCGACAACCACCACCCGATCCTGGGCGTGGAATATCAGCAAAGCGAATTCTCCTCGACCGATCACTACTTCGAGAAGATGGGCCTGCAGGTCCGCTACTTCATGCCGCCCAATAGCGTTGCGCCGCTGGCGTTCTACTTCCAGGAAGACCTCTTGGGCGCCTACACCAATCTTGAACTCATCGGCACGATCAGCACGATGGAAGCGTTCCAGCGCATCTATCGGCCCGAAATCTACAACGCCAACTCGGCCGCCGGAAAGCGCTATCAACCCAGCCTGAAAAACCAGGATTACTCGCTGACGCAGATCGTCTACGACCGCGTCGAACGCAGCCAGCTCGCCATCAAGCAGGGCAAGTTTGCCGAGGCCCACTTCATCAAGCCGTACAAGCACGTGCTCGATCAATGGGCTGCCAGCTGCGCCCATCAATAAACCAAAAACAGACGGACACTTTCGCCATGAAAAAAATCTTGCCCACCTCGACCGCCGGCAGCCTGCCCAAACCATCCTGGCTTGCCCAGCCTGAAAAGCTCTGGTCGCCCTGGAGTCTGCAAGGCGAACAACTGGCCGAAGGCAAACGGGATGCGCTGCTCCTGGCTTTGAAAGAACAGGAGCTGGCCGGCATCGATATCGTCAGCGACGGCGAGCAGACGCGCCAGCACTTCGTCACCACGTTCATCGAACACCTGGACGGCGTTGACTTCGAAAAGCGCGAGACCGTCCGGATCCGCGACCGCTACGACGCCAGCGTGCCCACCGTTGTGGGCGCCGTCAGCCGCCAGAAACCCGTGTTCGTCGAAGACGCCAAGTTCCTGCGGCAGCAGACGAAGCAGCCCATCAAATGGGCGCTGCCCGGTCCCATGACCATGATCGACACGCTGTACGACGCCCACTACAAGAGCCGCGAAAAGCTGGCCTGGGAATTCGCCAAGATCCTCAACCAGGAAGCGCGCGAACTGGAAGCCGCCGGCGTCGACATCATCCAGTTCGACGAGCCCGCCTTCAACGTCTTCTTCGACGAGGTGAACGACTGGGGCGTCGCAACGCTGGAGCGCGCAATCGAAGGCCTCAAGTGCGAAACCGCCGTGCACATCTGCTACGGCTACGGCATCAAGGCCAACACCGACTGGAAGAAGACGCTGGGATCGGAATGGCGCCAGTACGAGGAGTCGTTCCCCAAGCTGCAGAAATCCAGCA
>JAEYVD010000287.1 GCA_023432075.1 Pseudomonadota bacterium
CTGAATTGCTGATTGCCGTTGGGGCAACATATCTGCTGTCCCAGGGGTTGCGTAAATCCGTTGAAGCCGTGGATGCCTCCTTGGGAGCCAAACACGAGGAAGCCGTGCTGGCGGTGTATTCGGCGTCGATCGGGGTGTTGGGGGGAAGTATTGAGGTAGTGGGACTGACGATGAAGGGCAGCGCCGAACACGCGCGGAAAGTGCTTCTCGTTCCTGCAACGGGGGGCGGCCATCAGCCTGGTTGCAGACGCCGGTAGAGCACTGGCACGGTTTGGTGGAATCCTCGGCGCTATTTCTGGATTTGTTGACGCTATTGCATCCTTCAGGGCTGCAGGACGTGCGGCGGCTGCGAGCGGGATTTCGGCTCAAACCTGGTATTTCAGATCGTCTGCCTTTTACGCCGGGGGGGCATTATTCATGACATATGCGCTTTACTTTAAATCGACGGCCATCTTGAGCGCAAATTGGATCCTCGGGCCCGTCGGCTGGGCGATTCTTGCGGGGGTGGTGGCGTATGCATTTTGGAAATTCGGAGAAGAAGCCGAGTCGTCTCCTCTGGAGCGTTGGAGTTACTACAGTTACTTTGGAATGGCTAAGGACCACAAGTTTTCCGATGCAAATTCGGCAGTGGCCGCATTAAACGCTGCCGTCATTGGCGTGGACGTATATCTGGCTTTTGACTCGGACGTGCGTGTATCGCACTACGAGGGAATGGCGGCTGCTATGGGGGGAATGGAGGCGGGACTCGCAGTTATTCCACGACTCAAGTATCAGATTGTGATTCCCAGATACGACGCCTCCCGTGCGGCTTATAAGTGGCAACTTATCGTAAATCGCTACTCCGGTGAGCAAGTTCTCGCCTCAGGAGTGCATCCGGACGATGGTCCTAAACCAGACCAGCCGCGCACGCGGTTAAAACGATTGGACTACCTCCCCGATAGCACCAATCCAACCATTGCGGAGAGGGTGGTTACGGCAGCAGAGGGAGACCAAACCAACTTTCTAGTCGTCCACGGAAACATCGACTTGTCTATAGCGAACGATATTGATACGGCAAGAGTGCGCGTTGAGTATCTACCGAACGCCCACGACGCCGAGATGATGGCGCGGACGGAATTGGTGGAAGTTAAATAATGAGCGCTAGCAAACCGCTGTTGGATAAACCGACTACGGGATGGCGCGCCGATCTGCCCACCCCAGACTGCCCTCCAAATGAACGCATGCCCCCTGTTGGTATGCCACCCAATTTCGTTAGCGATATCTGTCTAGAGCTGCATACTTCACGTCTGTTGAATCGCACCGTTGTAGTTCTTTCCGCGCTTGGCGTGTTTCCATGTTCGATCGCTTTGATCATGACGTTGAGCATGAGAGAACTCAAAACAGATCCATTTTGGTTTTTCCTGACGTTAGTCCTCGCGATTGGCATGTTGATCGGTGGTGTTGGAATGCTTCGAACGGGCATTCTGCACCCGCGAGACGAGCCCATTCGATTCAATCGCAAGCGCGGCAAGATCTACGTTTATCGGTTCCACAGCGGCGGACCCATTAGTCGACAAGGCTGGGGTGTTCGCCCGGTGGCATTCGACTGGAAAGACCTCCGAGCCGAAGCCTGGAGCCGCAAGGCGCCGAGTCCCAGTGGTGTGCCGATCTTCGCGTGGGGCGTTGATATTGCTGTGGTGGCGCCGGGCACCCATCACGTCATTGACCGCTTCCAACTAGCCGGCAGCAATGCCAACGGCGAACACATGTGGGCCATGGCGCGCGCGTTCATGAACCAGGGGCCGGAGGCGTTACCCCAGTACCCAAACCCGCCTCGTGACTGGAACAACGACGTGCCCCCCTATCACTTAGCCCTGCGTCTTGCGCCCAAAGTCCAATGGCCGGCTGATATCGATCTCGAGTCGCGCACCGCGCCTTGAATCGCTTTTGCGCGGGACAACCCGGCGGACTGCCATGAAGCGCGTCGTTCTTGGGCAGCCCCCGTTCCCTCATCCAAATGGCCTAAGACCCGCAAGGATTTTTTAGACAGACCATAAAAGTTTTTCTCTTTGCGCAGGCGAGAGTTTGCGAATATGCGCTTAAAGCTTTCTAGCCATAAGAACGCAACGGGAGACAACCATGATCTGTAAGCACGCTGCGCGCAGGCGCATCAGCATTGTTGCGGCCACCTACATCGCGGCCGCCGTGTTCGCCGTCCCCGGTCTTGCATCCGCGCAGGCCGCTGACAACTATCCCAGCAAACCCATTCGCCTGATCATTCCTTATCCGCCGGGCGGGGCGACCGACGTGATCGGGCGCATCGTGGGTCAGCGTCTGAGCGAAGAGATCGGCGGCCAGGTTGTCATTGAGAACCGGGGCGGGGCAGGCGGCAACATCGGCGCCGCCGAGGTGGCGCGCGCCCAGCCCGACGGCTACACGCTTCTCATGGGCGCCTTGACCTCGCACTCGGTCATGGCGACCCTGGAGAAAGACAGCATTGCGTACGACCTGCGTAAGGACTTCGCGCCCGCCGGGGTGGTCGGCTTCGTGCCGCTGGTGGCCGTGGTCAATCCCAAGCTGCCCATCAAGTCGCTGGACGAACTGGTGACCTACGCCAAGTCGAATCCGGGCAAGCTCAACTTCGCCTCGTCGGGCGCCGGCGCGCCGCAGCGCATGGCCATGGAACTGTTCAAGCAGATCGCGGGCGTCAACATCGTGCACGTGGCCTATCGCGGCAGCGGCCCGGCCATGACCGACCTGGTCGGTGGGCAGGTCGAGACGATGACCGAGACGGTTCCCGCCGCGATCTCCTTCATCAAGTCGGGTCAACTGCGTCCGTTGGCCGTGCTTACGCCGCAGCGCATCTCGATGCTGCCGGACATTCCCACTGCCGAGGAGCAGGGGTTCAGCGGTTTCAACGTCAGTTCGCTCTTCGGGGTGATGGCGCCGGCCGGCACGCCGGCTCCCATCGTGGCCAAGATCAACAAGGCGCTGACCACGGCGCTGGCCAAGGACGATGCCAAGGCGCAGATGCTGCAGCAAGGTGTTTACGCGGACCCGCTTGATGTGGACGCTTCCAAGGCGCGCCTGAACGCCGAAATCGACCAATGGGCAAAGGTCATCCGCGAAGGGGGGATCACCGCCAAGTGACGGTTCAGGCGAATCGCTTGCGGCCGAGGGGGTGACGCCTCGGCCGCGTGGTGCATCCCTAGACTGCCCAGCAGGCGCAGCCCAGGGCGCCCCAGAACCCTTTCAGGTTGGAGACGGGCAGTTTGCTGGCCCAGGCGCCGGCGTGCTGGTGGCCGTGGACGTTGCAGTCGTTGGCGCAGGCGCAGGCGGCCGCGGCCTCGCGCAAGGTGGCCTGCAGCGGCTTGCCTTCGCTGTCGCCCCAGGCGCCGTAGCCGCCGAACAGACGTGTGGGCGACCAGTCGGGCATGGCGGGCGGCGGGGCGGCTTCGTCATGCGCCGAGAACTCGCCCGCACCCCAGACCACTTTGCCGCCCACAACGGTGAGCAGGCTGCTCGTGTCCGCGATATCGGACTCGGGGCACGAGAAGAAGTCGCGATCCGGCACGACCAGGTCGGCCAGCTGGCCGACGGCGATGCGGCCCTTTTTGCCTTGCTCGTTGGAGAACCAGGTGACGTTCTCGGTCCACATGCGCAGGGCGGCATCGCGGTCCAGGCAGTTGCGCTGCGGCGTCAGGCGCAGGCCGCCCACCGTCTTTCCGGTGATGAGCCACGACAGCGATACCCACGGGTTGTAGGAAGCCACGCGGGTGGCGTCGGTGCCGGCCGACACGTTGACGCCTTTGTCGAGCATGCGCTTGACGGGGGGCGTCGCCTCAGCGGCGCCCGGCCCGTAGCGTTCGACGAAGTATTCGCCTTGGTAGGCCATGCGATGCTGCACGGCCACGCCGCCGCCCAAGGCGGCGATGCGGTCAATGGAGCGTTCTGAGATGGTCTCGGCGTGATCGAAGAACCAGTTCAGCCCGGCGAGCGGCACGTCCTTGTTCACGCGCTCGAACACGTCCAGCGACCGCGAGATGTTCTCGTCGTAGGTGGCGTGCATACGCCACGGCCAGCGGTTCTGCGCCAGGATGCGCACCACTTCCTCAAGTTCGCCCTCCATCTCCGGTCCCATTTCGGGGCGCGGTTGGCGGAAGTCTTCGAAGTCGGCGGCGGAAAACACCAGCATTTCGCCCGCGCCGTTGTGGCGGAAATAATCGGTGCCTTGCTTGTACTGCGAAATGGCCGTCCAGTTCAGGAAGTCTTCCTTTTCCTGCTTGGGCTTTTGCGTGAACAGGTTGTAGGCCAGGCGGATCGTCAGTTGGCCGGCGTCGGCCAGTTGCTGGATGACCTGGTAGTCCTCGGGGTAGTTCTGAAAGCCCCCGCCGGCATCGATGGCGCCCGTGACGCCCAGGCGGTTCAGCTCGCGCATGAAGTGGCGGGTGGAATTGACCTGGTACTCGAACGGCAGCTTGGGCCCTTTGGCCAGCGTGGCGTACAGGATCGATGCGTTGGGCTTGGCGAGCAGCAGGCCGGTCGGGTTGCCCGCGGAATCGCGCACGATCTCACCGCCGGGGGGCGCCGGGGTGTTCTTGTCGTAGCCGACGGCGCGCAGGGCCGCGGCGTTCAGCAGCGCCCGATCGTACAGGTGCAGGATGAACACCGGCGTATCGGGCGCCACGGCGTTCAGCTCTTCGATGGTGGGCAGGCGTTTTTCCGCAAATTGGTGTTCGGTAAAGCCGCCGACCACGCGCACCCACTGCGGCGCGGGCGTGATGGCCACCTGGCGGCGCAGCATGGCCATGGCGTCGGCCAGGCTGGTCACGCCGTCCCAGCGCAGTTCCATGTTGTAGTTCAGGCCGCCACGGATGATGTGCAGGTGGTTGTCGATCAGTCCGGGCAGCACGCCGCGTCCGCCCAGCGCGATGACGCGGGTGGCTGGGCCTGCCAGCGGCAGGATGTCGCCGGCGGCGCCCACGCGCGTGAACCGGCCGTCCTTGATGGCGACCGCGTCGGCGGTAGGATTGGCGGGGTCCAGGGTGGTGAACCGGCCCTGATGCAGGATGAGGTCGGGGGCGCCTTGGCGCGCGGGATCCAGGGTATCAGCCATTGCGCTTGTCTCCACATGCGTCGGCGGGTTGGCGGGAAGCGTCGGCGGAAGGCTTGGGGCAGCTTGGCAGTTCGCCGAACATATGCGGTTTTACCTGTTCATGAATGAACGAAGTGCGGGTGGGCTCGTCCGCAAGCAAGCGTTTGACCAGCGGGGGGATCTGTTCCCCCGCCAGGATGCCTAGCAGGCCCACCAGGGCGATCACGGGCGGCGCGGGCGAGCGCACATTGAACAGGGCATAGATGATACCGACCAGCAGGCCGAGTCCCAGCGAAACAAGGTAGACCTTCATGGGTGAGCTCCTGTCAGCCTTCGTGGGCGTTGAACATGGACTTGGCGTAGATGATGCCCAGGCCATAGGCGCCGCCGAATTTTCTGGCGATGCCGGTCGTCATGTCGTAAGTATCGATGCGCGCCCAGTCGCGCTGCATTTCCAGCAGGTACTGCAGTGCCGTGATGGGCTGGCCGCCTGCCTGAACGATACGCTCAATGGCGCGGTTGTGGGCTTCGTCCGACACGTCGCCGCAGGCATCGGTGATGACGTAGACCTGGAAGCCCTGGTCCAGCGCGGACAGGGCCGGGCCGACGATGCAGACGCTGGTCCACAGGCCGGCCAGCACGATGCGCTTCTTGCCGATCTCATTGACCTGCTTGATGACGGCGGCGTCCTCCCAGGTGTTCATGGACGTGCGGTCCAGCAGCGGCTGGCCAGGAAACGGGGTGGTGACTTCCTCGAACATGGGGCCCGAAAAGCCCTTTTCGGCAACGGTCGTCAGAATGGCGGACACGCCAAAGCCGGCGGCGGCATGGGCCACCAGCGCGGCGTTGCTGCGCAGCGTGACGGCATCGATAGAATGGGTGGCAAACGCCATCTGCGGCTGGAAGTCGATCATGATGAGCGTGTGATCGTGCGGGGACAGCAGCTTGGCGCCGGGCGTGGGGGTCGCATTGATGGGCATGGATGACTCCTTCGGTTGCCATAATGAGGGACCCGCGCAATGTGCCAGCCGGCCGGCCTGCCGTATTGAACGATAGTCCGCCGGTTTGAAGATTGTGATTGCGGCGCCATCGCCGCCCTGACTTCGGAGAACCCCATGGGCCTGGCTTTCCAAAATGAATTGCACGACGATTTCGGCATGCGGCCCGTCGCCTACATGCCCTATGGCGGGGCGGACCTGGGGGAAATCCTGGCCGTGGGCCGCGCGGTGGGCAACGGCGACGACGACGCGTTTTTTGAGGCCTGGATGGCGGCGGGCGACCGGCTGGCTGGCGAGGCGCAAGATGCCGAAGCCCGCCAGCTCATGGCCAGCGCGCGCGCGCTGTATCTGCGCGCCAGCGCCTTCTACGCGACGGCGTACCGGCCCCTGTACGGCGCGCCCGCCGATCCTCGGCTGCTGAATGCCTATCGCACGCAGATGGCCACGTTTGACCGGGGCCTGGCGCTCTCGCCGCATCCCGTCCACCCCCTGAGCATTGCGCTGGAGGGCGCACGCCTGCCCGCCTACCTGGTGCCGGCCGAAGGCTACGAGACCGCCGTCAGGCCGCTGGTCATCTTCACCAACGGTTATGACGCCACGGTGACGGACATGTATTTCGCGAGCGCAGTCGCCGCCACGAGACGGGGCTACCACGCCTTGGTGTTCGACGGCCCCGGGCAGGGCGGCACACTGTACGAACAGGGCGTGCCCATGCGTCCCGATTGGGAGACGGTGGTGAGCGCGGTGGTGGACTACGCCGTCGCGCTGCCGATCGTCGATGCGACGCGCATCGCGCTCAGCGGCTGGAGCCTGGGCGGTCATCTGGCGCCGCGCGCCGCCTCGGGCGAACCGCGCCTGGCCGCCTGCATTGCCGATCCGGGGCAGTGGAGCATCGCCGGCTCATTCCGGCCCCTGGCGGTCAAGCTGGGCGCCAGCCCGGACATTGCGATGAATCTGGGAGAACTCCCGCAAGCCGTCATCGACCGCCTGTGGGAGTTCGTCATGGCCAGTCGCACGCTCACATGGAAGATCGTGCAGCGCGGCTTCTGGGTGCACGGCGTGGACAACCTGCGCGACTACCTGCGCGCGGTGGAGCCCTTCACGATGGACGGCCGCATCGAAGGCCTTCGGTGTCCCACGCTGATGACGCTGGCCGAAAACGACCCGCTGGCCGCCGGCACTGAGCAGTTCTTCGATAAGCTGCGCTGTCCCAAGACGCTGCTGCGCTTCTCGGCGCAAGAGGGGGCGGGCGATCACTGCGAGTCCGCGAACCGGTCGCTGTTGAATCGCCGCGTGCTGGATTGGCTGGACGGGGTGCTGTAAGGCGGGGTCCGTCCCCGCCCGCCGCGCTGCCTATAATTGCACCGATCCCCGCTTTTTGACGGCAGCCCTGCCGTGCCTCATGTCGACCTTGCCTTTGCGCGTGCTGTCGGTGATTCCACCGATGACGCAGCTGAACACTCCCTATCCGTCCACCGCCTATCTGACCGGCTTCCTGCGGTCGCGCGACGTCACCGCGTTCCAGGAGGATCTGGCGCTGGCCCTAGTGCTGCGCCTGCTCTCGACCGACGGCCTGCGGGCCGTGGCAAGCCGCATCGACCCGCTGCCCCTTGAAAAGCACACGCAGCCCATCCAGGCATTCGTCGCCATGCAGGCGCGTTATCTGGCCACCATCGGCCCGGTGATCGGCTTTCTGCAAGGCCGCGACCCCACGCTGGCGCATCGCATTGCGGGGCGCAACTACCTGCCCGAAGGGCCGCGCTTTGCCACGCTGGATGTCTACCTGGACGAGGACGGCGGCGATCCGCTGGGCTGGGCGTTCGGCGCGCTGGGGTTGCAGGATCGGGCCAAGCACCTGGCCACGCTGTACCTGAACGACCTGGCCGACGTGCTGCGCGACGCGATCGATCCGCGCTTTGAATTTGTGCGCTATGCCGAATCGCTTGCGGGCAGCCAGCCCACGTTCGACCCGCTGGCCCAGGCGCTGGATGCCCCGCTAAACCTGGTGGACGAAACGCTGCGCGAGCTTACCGAGGCCGCGCTGGCGCGCCATACGCCGACCATGGTCCTGCTGTCTGTGCCGTTTCCCGGCGCGGTGTACGCCGCGTTTCGTATCGCACAGACGATCAAGGCACAGGATCCCAGCATCGTTACCGTGCTGGGCGGCGGCTTCGTCAACACCGAATTGCGCGAACTGAAAGACCCGCGCGTGTTCGATTACTTCGATTTCGTCACGCTGGACGCCGGCGAGCGGCCGCTGCTGGCGCTGCTGGAACACGTGCAGGGCAAGCGATCGCGTCAGCGCCTGGTGCGCACCTTCGTGCGCGATGCCGACAGCGGTGCGGTGCGCTACGTCAACCTGGTCGAGCCTGACGTTGCATTTGCCGAAGTGGGCACGCCCACGTGGGACGGCCTGCCGCTGGATCGCTATCTGTCGCTGCTCGACATGCTTAACCCGATGCACCGGCTCTGGAGCGACGGGCGTTGGAACAAACTGACCGTCGCGCACGGCTGTTACTGGAAGAAGTGCAGCTTCTGCGACGTGGGGCTGGACTACATCGGCCGGTATGAGGGGGCGTCGGCTTCCGTGCTGGCCGATCGTATCGAAGCCATCGTGGCCGAGACCGGGCAGACGGGTTTTCACTTCGTCGACGAGGCTGCGCCGCCCAAGGCGCTCAAGGCCCTGGCCGCCGAGCTGATCGAACGCAACACCGGGATTTCCTGGTGGGGCAACATCCGCTTCGAAAAGACCTTCAGCCCGGAACTGTGTGAACTGCTGGCCGATAGCGGCTGCATTGCGGTTTCCGGCGGCCTGGAAGTTGCCTCGGACCGGCTGCTGAACCTGATGAAGAAGGGCGTGTCGATCGACCAGGTGGCGCGCGTGACGCGTGCGTTCAGCGATGCCGGGGTGCTGGTGCACGCCTACCTGATGTACGGTTTTCCGACGCAGACCGTGCAGGACACGGTGGATGCGCTGGAGTACGTGCGCCAGCTATTCGAAAACGACTGCATCCAGAGCGGGTTCTTTCACCGCTTCGCCTGTACGGTGCATTCGCCGGTGGGCCAGAATCCGGACGAGTACGGCATCAAGCTCAAGCCCTTGCCCGAGGTCACGTTTGCCAAGAACGACGTGGGCTTTCATGACCCCACGGGCGTGGATCACGACGCGCTGGGCAAAGGCCTGAAGAAGGCCATCTACAACTTCATGCACGGCATCGGGCTGGAAGAGGA
>JAEYVD010000317.1 GCA_023432075.1 Pseudomonadota bacterium
GCCTCGGCCAGCGGCTGCAGGACGCCGCGCGCCGCGCCGCCGGCGCCGACCAGCAGCACGTTGGCGCCAGACAGGCGCACGCCCAGCCGCAGCAGGTCGTTGACCAGGCCCACGCCGTCGGTGTTGCAGCCGTGCCAGACGCCATCGCGCCACGACAAGGTGTTGACGGCGCCGGCCAGCCGCGCGCGCGCCGAGAGGTGGTCCGCCGCGAGGGCGTAGGCCTCCAGCTTGAACGGCACGGTGACATTCAGGCCCAGGCCGCCATCCGCCACGAATTCGGCGACGGCGCCGGCAAAGCCATCCACCGGGGCAAGCAGGCGCTCGTAGCGCAGCGGCTTGCCGGTCTGCTGCGAAAACATGGCGTGGATCTGAGGCGAGCGGCTATGCGCGATGGGATTGCCGATGACGGCGTAGCGGGCTTGAGGAATCGCCTCGGTCATGGGGCCTGTGTTTCCAGAGTGTCGTTGACGAAGTGCCAGGTGCGGGTGATGACCAGCACGTCCGTATCGCGGGCGATATCGGGCGGAAAGGGGGGGAAGGGCGCGGCCAGCTGGACGATGCGGCGCGCCGCCTGGTTCAGGACCGCATGCGGCGAAGGCTGGTCGATCTCGACTTCGGCGATGCTGCCATCGGCCCGGACCGACACCGTGATGCGCAGCGAGCCGTAGATGCGGCCGCGGGCCTCGTCGGGGTAATGCTGGGTGCCGACCGTTTCGATGCGGGTGCGCCACGCGTCCAGATAGGCAGCATAGCGGGATGCGTCGGCGGACGGCGCGATGAACTGTTTGCGCGGTTCGGCGCTGTATTGCTGGACTCGCGCCGCCAGCGCCGCCACCTGGGCGTTCTGGATGACGCTGGCCTGATCCTGGGCGTCCTGGCCGACATCGGCGCCATCGGGCCACGGATTGACCGCCTGGCGCTCGGGGCCGGCGTTGTGCGGCGATTGCAACTGGGTCATCAGCCGGGCTTGTTCAGCTTCGAGCTGGACCTGGCGCTGGCGCATGGCTTCCAGCACGATGGTCTCGGCCGAGCTGCCGGTCTGGGGGAGCGGGGTGGTGGACACGCCGCGGTCGGCGTTGCCGCCGCCGGTCATCTGGTTCTGCGCCACGGTGCGCGGGGTTTCCGGCGGCGTCTCGCTGCGGGCGTTCAGCAGCACGACTTCCAGGCTGGTCACGGGCGGCCGCGTCTGCGCGGGCGCGCTGAACCGCCACGCCAGCGCGCCGGCGTGCACCAACAGCGATATCGCGATGCCGATACGCAGGTAGTGCTGGGCGGGTTGGCCCAGCCACCACAGGTAACGGCTCAGCATCGAGGGGGAATCTGCGTGTTGCACCAGCGCATTGTAAGGCGAGTCCAGCGGCGCGGTGCGCTCCGTCCGACGGCTGTAACAGCCCTCGGACGGACGGTCTAGGCCGGATCAGGCGGTCGGCCGAGGGAAGATCCAGACCTTGCTGGCGGGCAGCGCAAGCCGGCAGGGGCCGGGCTCGCGGCCTTCCGGACCATAGGCGCGCAGGGCGAGGCTGCGGGCCGGATCGGCGTCCGGCGTGCGGAACAGGTATTCCCAGCGGTCGCCCAGGTACATGCTGGTCAGCAGCGGCATGTCGACGTGGTTGCCGTCCGGGTCGTCGGCCAGACGCACCTGCTCGACCCGGATGACCGCGGTGGCGTCCTGGCCCGCCGCGACGTCCGCGCCGGCCTTGCCCCACAGCGACCAGCCGGGGCCCTCGATCCGCGCCTGCCCGTCGCGCAGCTCGGTGACCTTGCCATCCAGCCGGTTGTTGCTGCCCATGAATTCGGCCGTGAACAAGGTGGACGGCGCGCCGTACATCTCCTGCGGCGTGCCCTGCTGCTCGATCTTGCCGTTGTTCAGCAGCAGGATGCGGTCGGAGATCGCCATGGCCTCGCTCTGGTCATGCGTCACCATCAGGGCGGACAGGCCCAGCCGGATGATGAGCTCGCGCAGGAAGGCGCGCGCTTCCTCGCGCAGCTTGGCATCCAGGTTGGACAGGGGTTCGTCCAGCAGGATGACGGGCGGGCTGTACACCAGCGCCCGGCCGATGGCCACGCGCTGCTGCTGGCCGCCGGATAGCGCGTGCGGGTGGCGCTGGCCAAGCTTGCCCAGGCCCAGCTGGTCCAGCACGGCCTGCACGCGCTCGCGTACCTCGGCGCCTGGCGTCTTGCGCAGCTTGAGCGGGTAGGCAACGTTCTCGAACACGGTCTTGTGCGGCCACAGCGCATACGACTGGAACACCAGTCCCAGGTTGCGCTCCTCGGCCGGGATTTCCTGGCGGGCCGCGCCGTCGTACACGACGCGGTTGCCAATGGTGATGCGGCCGCGCTTGGGGCCTTCCAGGCCGGCCACGGCGCGCAGCAACGTGGTCTTGCCGCTGCCCGAGGGCCCCAGCAGGGACACCACTTCGCCCTGGCGCAGCTGCATCGACACGCCCTTGAGCACCGGGTTGTCGCCGTAGTCCAGGTGCAGGTCTTCTACAGAAAGCTCAATCATGAAGTTTGACTCCGAATCGCAGGGCGATGCCCAGGCCGATCACGACCAGAACGATATTGATGAAGGAAAGCGCGGCCACGATGTCGATGGCGCCCGAGGCCCACAGCGACACCAGCATGGACCCGATGGTCTCGGTGCCGGGCGACAGCAGGTAGACGCCGGTGGAGTATTCGCGCTCGAAGATCAGGAACATCAGCAGCCACGAGCCGATCAGGCCGTACTTGGCCAGCGGCACTGTGACGTGGCGGGTGACCTGGCCGCGGCGCGCGCCGGCGCTGCGGGCAGCCTCTTCCAGCTCGGGCCCCACCTGCAGCAGGGTCGAGGAGATCAGCCGCAGGCCATAGGCCATCCATACGACCGTGTAGGCAAGCCACACGCTGAAGATGGTGCTGCGCAGGGCGCGCAGCCATTCGACGAAGTTCTCGCGCAGCCATTCCGCAAAGGGCAGGGCCGACAGCCAGCCGCCTTCGTCCACGTCCAGCGCGTTGTCCAGCCACATCGGCACGAACAGGAACACCCACAAGAACGCCAGGCCGGCCAGCAGGCCCGGCACGGCGCGCGGCACCAGCACGCTGTAGTCCATGAAGCGCGTGACGTTGTCCGGCTTGCGGTGCATGGCCAGGCCCACGAACATGTAGCACATGACCGCAAGCGCGCCGCCGAAGACGCCGATGGCGACCGAGTTGACGATGGCGCGCATCAGGTTGGGCTGCGCGAATACGGTACGGAAGGCGTCCAGCGACAGCACATCAAACAGCGAGACGCCCAGACCCCAGTTGGACACGAACGCGCGCAGCAGCACGCCCGTCAGCGGCACGATGATGGTGACGAACAACCAGAACGCCACGACCCCGCCCGCGACCCAGCGCCATTTGCCCAGCGGCAGCGGCCGCGCACGCGAGGCCTTGCCCTTGACAGTGACGAAGCGGTTGGCGGTGCGCATCAGGCGGCGTTGCAGCATCACGAGCGGGATCGTCATGCAGATCAGCACCACGGCCACCGCGGCCATCAGGTGATAGGACGGGATGCCCAGCTTGTTGGTGAGCTTGTACAGATAGGTGGCCAGCACCAGGTTGCCTTCCGGGTCGCCCAGCACCAGCACCAGGCCGAACACTTCCAGGCCCAGGAAAAAGAGCAGCACGGTGGCGTACAGCATGGCCGGCCGCACCATCGGCAGGCTGACGGACACCATCACCCGCAGCGGCGAGGCGCCGGTCACCCGCGCGGCCTCTTCCACGTCGGACCCCATGCTGCGCAGCGCCGACGAGATGTACAGGTAGGCGTGCGGCACGTGCGTCAGGCCGGCGATGATGACGATGCTGGTCAGCGAATAGACGTTCCAGGGCACGAAGCCCAAAATGTTCTGCGTCCAGGTCGAGAAAAAGCCCACGGGGCCGGCCGCGACCACGTAACCGAAGCCCAGCACCATCGGCGACACGAACACCGGCACCAGGATCAGCGGCTCGATCCAGCGGCGGCCCGGCAGGTCGGTGCGGATCATCAGGAACGCAAGCATGCCGCCCAGCGGAATGGCGATGGCGGCCAGCCCGAACGCGAGGATGAAGCCGCTGCGTAGCGCCTTGTAGAAATCGGGATCCGCGAAGATGAAGCGGAAGGCGTCCAGACTCCATGTCTTGGACGGGGCAAAGAAGGGCGCGGAGAGAAAGCTCTGGATGATGATGAACGACAGCGGCACGTAGATGGCGAGCGCCGTGATCAGCACCACCACGCCGCGTGGCAGGGACTGCCATTTTCTGCGCAATGACTGCATGGGAAATCCTGTGGTCTTGAAGGACGCGGTGGCCGCGCCGCCGGGGACGATGGCCCCGGGGGCAGGGTCAGGCGGACGGCGGGCCGTCCGCTGCGTTTGCGGCGGCTCCGGGCAGCAAGGCCGACCGGAGCCCGGGCATTACTTGCCCGCCGCCGCCCGCCATTGCTTGATGAATTCCAGGCGCTTGTTCTGCTCCAGATAGTCCAGCAGCGTTTCGTCGACAGGAATCGGCTTGAGCGAGGCGCCCAGCTTCTTGGTCATGCCGTCCACGTCGTTGTCGCCTTCGATGTCGTCGCGCACGGAGGCCAGGTCGGCTTGGTTGGCCATGATTTCCTGGCCCTTCTGCGACAGCAGGTAGTCCATCCACAGCTTGGCGGCGTTGCGATTCTTCGCCTTCTTGCTGATGAACGCCACACGCGACAGCACCAGCGCGTAGTCCGTGGGGTAAGCCACGCCCAGCGACGGATCGTTCTTGGCGCGCGTCTCCGCGTAGGAACCCAGGATGTTGTAGCCGATCAGGTTTTCGCCCGAGGACACGCGTTCCATCATGGTGCCGGTGGACGACTGCACGACCAGGCCGCCCTTGGCGATGTCCTTGAGGGTCTCGAAGTACTTGGGATCGTTGGCCTTGTCCTGCACCGCCAGCATGAAGCCGACCGCGGACTTCTCGATGTCGTAGGTGGTGACCTTGTTCTTGAACTTGTCGGGCTGGCTGGCGATCAGCTTGGCCAGCGCGCCGTGCGTGGTGGGCACTTCATTGGCGGGAATGAGCCGCTTGTTGTAGATGAAGACGGCCGGCTCGTAGGTGGTGCCGTAGGCGGAATCCTTCCAGACGGCCCACGACGGCAGCTTGCCGGCCTCGGGCGATTTGTACTTCAGCGCGTAATCGGTGGCCAGCTTCAGGGCCGAGTCCATCGACGAGCTCCAGACGATGTCGCCGCTGCCGCCGCCCGCCGCCTGTTCGCTGATGTAGCGGTTGTAGAGCTCGGTGCTGTTCATGTCGTTGTATTCGACCTTGACGCCCGGATACATCGCTTCGAAGCCCTTGATGATGGGGCCGGCGGCCTTGGTGTCGGTGGTCGAATAGATGACGACCTTGCCTTCCTTCTTGGCGCCGTCCAGGATCTTCTGGTAATCGGCCGGATAGCCCGCCGGCACAGCCTGCGCGAAGGCGCTGCCGGAGGCGATGGCGAATGCGGCGGCGCAGGCGGCCGCCAGTTTGGACTTGGCAAGCATGGGTGTTGTCTCCGATTGGATTTGGCTTGTTGCGGGCTCTGGGGCCCGCGTGCAGCCATCTTAGGAGTGCGCGTCTGTCGTCGTCCTGTCATGGCGGCAGACGGCGGCTAGGGGAAATCCCTGGGCCACGCCGGCGCCTGTGCTCCGGGTTACGGACGCTGCGGCGTGTCGGTGACGAGCCGGATCCAGTTCTGCACGAACCGGGAATGGCGGCGCTGGTCCAGGCC
>JAEYVD010000366.1 GCA_023432075.1 Pseudomonadota bacterium
ACCAGCTCGGCCCCAACGGCTACCTGATCAACATCGCGCGCGGCAGTGTCGTGGACACCGTTGCCTTGGAACGTGCCCTGCGCCAGCAGACCATCGCCGGCGCGGCCCTGGACGTTTATGAAGGCGAGCCCGAGTTGCCGGCGGCTTTGGCCGACTTGACCAACTTGGTGCTCACCCCGCACATCGCCGGCTGGTCGCCTGAGGCCATGCAATTGATGGTGGATAAATTCCTGGAAAACACGCGCCGCCTGTATGCGGGCGAACCGCTGTTGACGCCGCTGTAAGGCGGGATTGTCATGGTCTGCAGGCTGGAGCCGTCCTGATTCACGGCCACGACACAGAGCGTGCGGCGCGATCAAAAGCGACGCGGTTCATACCGCTACCGGCCGTGCGTAACGCCGCATCGGAGGCTATAGCCCCCGCCCCCAAACTGCCCATCCAACCCGGTGCCAAGGCGCGCGCTGCTTTCAATTCGCCGGGCGACGCGTACGCAGCCCATTGCCCGAAACCTGCGATCGAGGCCTATCGTGCGCAGCAGGCCAGGCACTAGGCGCGTCCTCGTGCTTGCTAAATCGCTGTCAGAATCGCCACGCCACACGCACGCTCGCGGCGTGTTCGCGGCTCTCGGATGCGAACTGGCCATCGTAGGACAAGCCGACGCTGCTGTTGCGCCCCAGGGCCATGTCTGCGCCCAATCCCACCAGGGCCGCGTTCCGCGCGATCGGCGTGCCGGCCACCGTAAACGGCTGGCCGGCGTCGAACGCCATCTGGGTTTTGGCATCCACGTCGCCGAAGGCATGACGCCAGCCCAGCATCGCGGTCAGCCATCCTTGCCGGCCGCCCAAATCGAAGTCCTGGCGCGCGCGCAGGCCGAGCGAAGTCTGGGTCTGTTGCTGGCGCGAGGCCTGTCCGGTCAGCGCCGCGTCACCGCCGGTCTCCTGGAAGCCGCGAATGCGCAGGTCGCTCCAGGCCAGCCCGGCGTACGGTTCGAGCGTGAAGCCCGCGGTTGCCGCCCACGAATAGGAAAGCTCGGAGAACAGCTGCACAGTGCTGGCGCCGTAGTCGGCCGTCAACGCATCGGCCTGGCTCGCCGCCTGGCGCCGCGTCGAAATATCGTGCCAGGTGTAGCCCACGCCGCCCAACAGGTTCCAGGCGCCGCTGGCGGTCGCGAACGACTTGCCGCCGTAGATCAGGGCGCTGTAGCCGCCGATGTCGGCCTGGCTGCTGCGGTCGTCGACCTTGGCCTTGGTATCGGTAAAGCCCACTGCGCCGCCCAGCCGCCAGCCCGCGCCGACCGGCTGGTCCGCGCCGACGAATACGCCGCCGGTATGCTGGCGCCAAGACGCCGCGTTGCCGTCGCTATCGAAGGTCTGCCAGCCGCCGATGAGCTCGGCCCAGGCAGGCAGCGCAGCCGACGAGGGCAGCGCGCCCTGCGGCAACACGGCACCGTCGGCCTGCGCCGTGGGCGCCCCCGGCAGCAGGCCGGCTCGCAGGTTGGCACGCAGCCGTGCCGTCGGCGCCGCGCGCAGGTTGGCCGCGCCCTGTGACAGCGAGCTGCTGACGCTGGCATGGGCTTCGCCCGACAGACTGTTGAACACGGATTGTGGCTGGCCGGCAGGCAAGGTCGCCACGTAGCGCCACAGCGCGCTCCCTTGCGGCAGACTGTCGAGCGCCGCACCGACCGCGCGCTGGTTGCCCGTGACCGCCGCGCTGGCAAACGGACGGGCCTGCGCCAGTTGCAGGCTGACCGCACCGGCGTCGTAACTCAAGGCCGGGTCGAGAAAGGCATAGTTGGAGGCCACGCCGTCGAAGCGGCCCGAGATCGCGTCGGCAGTCAGGATCGTGTAGCGCTGGTTGGGGGTGAAATTTCCTTGCGGCCCCACATGCAGCACCGAACCGCCCAGATAGGCGGTGCCTCGAACGTTGACGCGATCGCTCTGGGTGCCCGCCGGTTCGGCTTCGACGCGATAGACCGAGCCGGATGCCAGCCTCAGGTCACCGTTGACGGTAAGCGTGCCGATCGAATTGCCGGGCGCCAAGACCCCACCCGAAGCCACCGTGGTCGAGCCCACCGCGCCGTTGCCGCCCAGGACGCCGCCGGTCTGCACCTGGACTGGTCCGGCCAGGCTGCCATTCACCGCCAGCGAGCCGCCGTGCACGGTGGTCAACCCGGCATTGGTGCTGGCGCCGGTCAACACCAGATCGCCAGCGTACAGATCGACGGCGCCCCGGCCGGAGATCTTGCCGCCGTAGACCAGCGGCGCGCCGGCGAAATTGAACACCAGCCGGCCGTCGCCCTTGCCCAGGTGCACACGCGGGGTGTCGAGCACACCGGCGGCCACCGGCGCCGCGCCGGCCGCGGCGCCCACGTTCAGTACGCCGCGCGATCCGGCGTTGTTGGCGATGAGGATCACGGGCGCGCGCGCCGTGCCGCCATCGGCCAGCGTCATTTCGCCCTGCCCCAGACGGCCGACGTTCAGGTCGCGCGACGTCTGCCAGAGCGACCCGGCACCCGTGACGACCATCGTGCCGTTGGCGCCGTTCAGGTCGCCCAGGATGCCATAGCGGCTTTCGACGCGGGCCCCGCCGGAGACAACGGCCGCGCCCCGGGCGCCCGCATTGTGGGCGACGAAGAAGTCGCCGCTGTTCACCCAGGCCGCGCCGCCGCTCAGCGTTGCGCTGCTGTTGGAGCCGTTTTCGGTGCCGACGTAGCCATCGGTGCTGTCCAGGCGCGCGCCGCCGCTCATCTGCAGGGTGCCATTGCCGACGTTGCCCACGTAAACCACGCCGGCGCTATTCAAACGCGTAGCCGCGCCGTCCAGCGTGGCAGTGCCGGACGAACCGGCCTCGTGACCAATCAGCACGCCTTGCGCCGTCACCGCTGCGCCTCCCGACATGACCAGCGAGCCGGTACCGGTATAGCCGACGCTGATCCGGTCGCTGGAGGTCAGCGACGAGCCCGACCCGGTGAGGGTCAGCGCGCCGCTGGCATTGACCGCGTCACCCAATCGGACCTGGCCCGCAGTGGCCTTGGCGCCGCCGCTGATGTCCAGGCGGCCCACGGCCGCCACGGCGCCGGTATCGTTGCGGTCACCGCCGATGGTGAGGGTGTTGACCCCCATCGTCGTGCCCGCACCGCTGAGCACGATGCCGCCGCTAGCCGAACCGCCTCGGCCGAGCACGGTATCGCCTGCGACCATCGCGCCCTGGTTTTCAACCGTGATCAGGCCCGTGCCCCGCGCGCCAACGAAAAGCGCGCCGGAGGTGCTGAACAGGGAATCCGGGCCGGTGACCGTGATGTCGCCCCGGCTGCCGGCGTACAGGCCCATTGTCACCTGGCCCAGCGACGACAGTTGCGCGCCGGAGGCCACATTGACGGCGCCCGTGCCCTGGCTGCCGACGGTCAACTGGCCGGAGACGATCCATTGCGCCTCGTTCGCCAACGTCGCCGAACCGCTGGACCCGGCGCTGGTCGCAAGCACCGCGGTACCGGTCTGCAGCAGCGTGTCCTTGTCCGCGGCGTCGAGTACGCCAGTGCCCGACGCGCCTATCTCCAGCGCGGTGAGGGTCGCGGAGGCCCGGTCGCGCAATTGCAGGGTGCCGCGCGATCCCTGTTCGCTCCCCAGGTAGACCTGAACGCCGTTGAACGAAGCGCCGCCGGACAGCGACACTTGAGCGCGGCCGAAACTGCCGATGACCGACAACGCCGTATCCGTCCACGACTGGCCATTGGCCAGGTTCATCGTGGCCACGGAGGTGCTGCTGTTGGCCAGGACACTCAGATCGCTCCGCAGGCTTGCGCCGGGATCGAAATCAAGCGTGGCGCTGCCCCCGGTGCCCAGGTAGAACATCCCGACCTGTTGCGTGCCATCCAGGCGCACTGTCTGAACGGCGCCCGGCACCGTGCCCAGGAAGACGTTGTCCCCCAGCCCGGGCGCAGACGACACGTCCCAGTTGCCGGCCGTGGTCCATCGGGTGTCGGCGCCGCCCCCGGCGACCCAGAAATGCGGCGACCCTTGCGCATGCACCGTGGAAGTGACGCTCGCAAGCAGCGCGGCAGTGAGCGAAAGCGACCACGGCCAGCCGCCGGAACGCACGGCGGAAGCAATCAAGGATTGTTTTTTCATAATGGACTCGGCCAACCGATAAAAATCCCCTCCTTGAATGGCACCGCTGGCGGAAGGGGTTCCACATCAATTGACGACGCTTTTCGCCCGCGCTTAAATCCGCGTCCACTTTTTCAGTTCTTGACGGAACTTCGCGGCGGCGCCGGCCCGCTTACCAGCGAATCGTGTAGGGCCTGTCTCCCAGCCCCCATACCCCGTCTTTTCGTTCCAGCATGATGTGGCGGGTCTGCCATTCGTCCGGCTGGTCCTTGGGGGGAAAGCCGCTTATCTGAGGATAGAAGGCGGGGTCCGCCGCCCAATCCGCGGTGGCGCGATCCAGCCGCCATTCGAACTTGACCGCCGAAACCGCGTTGGGGTTGTCGTCGAACGGATTCTTGCCCGGCTTGGTGTAGTTGAGGATCTTGCCCACTTGCAGGCCGGGAGCGCAGAACTTCGCGGTGTAGAGCACTTTGGAACCGATGTGGGCCTCTCCGTCCGTGTAGTACGCGCGGCCTTTTTCGGTCAACGTCATGTGGCTGGTGGCGTCTTCGGGTTTCTCGCCCGGTTTGGGCGGTGAACCGTCGCCGTCGGCGCTGACGCGCTTGACCGTGATGAGCTGGTGCTTGATCAGCCCTTGCACGACTTTGTCCTGCTCTTGCAGGAAGACGGTATAGACATCCGTCGGCAAGGGACGCACACCCACCACGTTGACGCAGGCGCTGCCAGGCGCGTTGGTGGGCGTCGCCATGGCGTCGACCAGGATCCTGTGTATCTTGCTTTCGGTCAGGCCCGGACCCAGCGGGGATTCATTCCAGGCATAAACCGCCGCGCCTGCGGTAACGGCGACGGCCAGACCCAGGGCCCAGACCTTGCGCGGAATTCGGCGGCGTTTGGTTGTGCGCGGCTTCTGATTCATTCCCTTCCTTGCGGCTTGTGGTCTGGCGATAGTAACGCGCCGCAGCGCCCCATTTTTTACCCGTCCATCAATAACGCCAGCGCAGGTTCAACGAGCCGCCATGCTCGCGGTTTCCGCCGCCGTACTGGCCGCTGTAGGTCAGCGCGAGCGTCGTGTCGCGCGACATGGCGACCTCGGCGCCCAGCTCGGCCAGCGCCGCGTTGCGTGCGATGGGCGTGCCGGCCACCGTGAACGTCTGGCTGCCCTCGAATGCCATGGTCGTCTCGGCCGCGAGGCCGCCGAAGGCATGGCGCCAGCCGGCCATGGCGTGCAGGCGCGCCTCTGCGTCTCCGATGTTGAAGTCGGTCTGTGTGCGCAGGCCCAGCGTGCTGCTGGTCTGCTTGTCGCTGCTGCTGTGACCGTTCAAGGCCGCCGAACCGCCGGATTCCGAGAACGCGCGTGTGCGCAGATCGCTCCACGCAAAGCCCACGAAGGGCTCGATGCGGGTGCTACCGGTCAGCGGCAAGGCATAGCCCACTTCCGTGAAGAGCTGCGCGGTGCTGGCGCCGTATTCGGACGTCAGCTTCTCCAGTTCGCCCGCCACGCTGGCGTAGCGGGTGGTGCCGACGTCGTGCCAGGTGTAGGCGGCGCCCGCCAGGAAGTTCAGCTTGCCCACGCCGGCCGCGAACGACTTGCCGCCATACAGCGTTGCGCTGTAGCCCGACACGTCCGCGTTCGAAGAACGGTCATCGACGCTGATCTTGCTGTCGGTGTAGCCCACCGCGCCGCCCAGGCGCCAGCCGCTCTGCCCGATCTCGTGGTCGGCCCCCATGAAGATGCCGCCCGTGTGCTGGCGCACTTGCGCGGCATTGCCGTTGTCCTTCTGCGTCTGCCAATTGCCGATCAGCTCGGCCCACGCGGGCTGCGCATTGGACGACGGCAAGGCGGACGCGGGCAGCGGGCCACCCGCTTGCGCGGTGGGCGCGCCCGGGCGCATGCCGGCGTTCAGGTTCGCGCGCAGACGCTGCATCGGCAGCGTGCGCGGCGACGCCGTGCCGCTCATCAGGTTGGACGCAACGCTGGCGTGGGCCTCACCAGTCAGGCTGTTGAATACCTGGGGCGGCAGGCCTTCGGGCAACGTCAGGATGTATTCGTGCAATGCGCTGCCCGCCGGCAGGCTGTCCAGCGCATTGGCGACCGAACGCTGGTTCGATGTGATGGCGGCTTCAGCGAACGCGATCGGCGTGCCGGGCGTGCCTGGATTACCGGACGACCCGGGTGCCTCCGGCGTGGCGGGCGTACCCCCACCCGTCTGTTTGCGATCCAGCTGCAGCGTGACCTGCTTGGCGCCGTAGTTCAGCGTCGGCGTCAGATAAGCGAAGTTTGACGACACCGAGTCGAATGTGCCGTTGAGCGTATTGGCAGCCATGATGGTGTACTTCTGGGTGGACTTGAATCCGCCGTCCGGCCCGACGTGCAGCACGGAACCGGCCAGGTTGGCGCGTCCCGTGACTTGCACCCGCGAGCTCGCCGACGAGGCGGGATCTGCTGTCACGTTGTAGACCGAGCCCGGCGAGAAGGTCAGGTCTCCCGCGACGGTGAGCGGTGCCGTGCTGCTGGGCGACAGTGTTGCGCCGCTTTGCAGCGTGGTGGTGCCGACCCGGCCCGAGCCCGACAGCGAAGCGCCGCTGCCAATGATCAATTCGCCGCCGAGCACGCCGCCGGCCATATTCAGCCCGCCGGCCTGCACCGTCAAGGCGCCCGAATAAGCGCTACCATCGCCAGACAGCTTGAGCATGCCCGCGCCCATCTTGAGCAACCCGCCCTGCCCACTGATATCGCCCATCAGCGCCAGGTCATTGTCGGCCTGCAGGTTCAGGTCGCTTTGCAGTTTGAGCGTGTTGGAGATGGCCATCGGCGCGGTGGTCGACAGGGTCACGCCGCTGCTTGCGTTGACCGTCAGCGGACCGCTGCCCAAGGCGCCCGGGTTGGTGATGACCAGGTCGCCGGACTTCAGGTTGACACCGCCGCCATGCGTGTTCACGCCGCTCAACACCAGGGTCTTGCCCGTGTCGTTGGTCAGCGAGCCGATGCCGCTCAGTGTGCCGGACAACGTCATCGCGTGGCTGCCGCCCAGCGTCAGGTTGGCGCCAAGCGCCACATTCTTGTCCAGCGTCAGGTCCGTCAGCGCCGCAAGCGTGCTGTCGCCCGTGACACTGACCCCACCCGTTCCCAGCGCCCCGACGCCGCTGACCGTCAACGTGCCGCCATTGATCTCCGTGCCGCCGGTATAGAGGTTGCTGGCATGACTGAGCACCAGCTCGCTGGCGCCCGACTTGACGAGACCGCCGGTGCCGGAGAGCTGGCCGCTGAGCGTGATTTTGTTAGTGCCATCCACCGTCAGCCTGGACGGTCCCACCACGATGTCGTTGGCAACATCCACACCGGCCAGAGCCGCCCGCAGCGCACCGCCGTTGGCCGAGACCGCGCTGCTGCCAAACGCCGCATTGTTGTCGACCGCCAGAGAGCCGCCATTCAGTTGCACCGACGAGCCCGCACCGCTAGAGAACTGGCCGATGAGCGTCCATGCGCCGCTCCCGACTGCCAATTGCTTGAAGTTGATGTAGCTAGCGCCATCGATCACGCCGACATTGCCAATGCCCGTCACGCCGCCGACACCATTCAACAAGTTGAGGATGCCGTTGCCGCCCGCGCCGCTATCAACGATGCCCGCCGCGGCGAACGTGACGGTCGAGCCCATTACCGCCAGTTGGACGGCGGTGCCCTGCCCCGGGCTCACGCTGGAACCCGTCAGGGCGTTAAAGATATTCGTGCCCACACCCGCGCCCAGCGACACGCTGCCGTTGATGGTTCCGGCATTGGTGAACACGTTCCCGGTATGCCCCCCCGCGACCAACTCGTCGAGACCTTGCAAAGCCACGCGGCCGGTAATGGTGCCGGTATTCGTCATGTTGACTGCCGGTCCGTTGCCCATGGGCGCAAGGGCATTCCCGACATAGACGACCGGGATGTCCTCCCTCGCTACCGCCGCGGCCGCAACAATAGGGACGGCATCAATCAATCCTGAATTGGTGATGGTCACATTGCCCCGGGACCCGTTATTCACCAGCAGCGCGGGACCCACGGTGTTTTGCGTCCACGAGCCGATCAGGCCGTCGCTGGTGCCGCGCAGGGTTCCGGAATTGATGATGCTGACGCTGCTGTTGTTCGAATTACCGATCTTCACGCCGGAAGTCAGCGCGGCAGCAATGCCGAACGTCGAAGGCGCCACGAGTCCCCGATTCTCGAACCGCACGTTGTTGCCCAACAAGGTGATGGTTGCGTCGTCTGCAGGGATCGGGCCGGGCACGACCTGGGCATCGTCCAGCACCCTGACGATCATGTTGTTGAAGGGCGCTGAGAAGCCCAGCATGTCCCCGCTGCATTCCACCACTGCGCCCGAACCGAACGGGGTGCACCCAGCCTGGGCGGCCAGTGGCATGGCCAAGCCGCCAAAGGCGGCAGCGATCGCAAAGCCCAGCCCAGTCATGCGCGGTGCGCCCGGCACGACGGAAGCGGTCGCGCCGCCATCAGTTCCTCCCGCCCCCTTGCAACGAGCCCGGGCAGTTTCGGGTGTAGCCACCCAGGCACCCAAGGCCTGGTTCCAGATCGAGCGGAAAGACGTATTCATAGCGATAAAAGTGGACTAACTGAAATAATTTGAATCAAAACTAGCGAAAAAACGCCGTTTTTGAAAACTCTAGTAACTTTTTAATTATAGGGACGGGATGTGGCGCCAATGCGCGATGAACGTGCCGTTTTCGGGCTAGATCGGCCTTTTCGATGGGTGGGCAATCAGGGCGAAATCAGCCGCTGGCCAGGCCGATCAGGCGCAGCGCCGATAACGGCGAGGGCCGCCCATAAGG